>CAXHZZ010000026.1:0-28130 GCA_964021635.1 uncultured Tenacibaculum sp. | reverse complement strand
AGCAACAAAAGCCTTACGTAATGCTGGAAAGGTTCCTTGCGTATTATACGGAGGAAAAGAGGCAATACACTTCTCAGCAGAAGAAAAATCATTTAAGCCTTTAGTATTTACTCCAGACGTATTTACTGCTACGATTGAATTAAATGGTACTAAGTATAGTGCTGTTTTACAAGACATCCAATTTCACCCAGTAACAGACAGAATTTTACACGTAGATTTTTACCAATTATTTGAAGATAAAGAGGTAACTATGGAAATTCCTGTACGCTTAATAGGTACTGCTAAAGGTATTACTTTAGGTGGAGCATTACGCCATAACTTACGTAAGTTAAGAGTAAAAGCTATACCAGCTAACTTACCTGATTTTATCGAAGCAAATGTTACTAGATTAGAGATTGGTAACAAGTTATATGTTACTGAGTTAAGAAACGATAACTATACTTTATTACACCCAGACAACACAGTAGTTGCTCAAGTACGTATGTCTCGTAATGCAGCGAAAGCAGCAGCAGAAGGAGGAGATGATGCTGAAGCTACTGCAGAAGCATAAGAAATTATATTACAATTTTATAAAAGCGTTACCTTTGTGTAACGCTTTTTTTATTTTTGCTACATGGTTTTAAACTCATTATTTAAAAAGTTAATAAACTATACTAAAATAAAATCAACACATACAGCGCAACACTCAATGAAAAAATTTTTAATTGTAGGTTTAGGTAATATTGGTGATAAATATGATAACACACGCCATAATATAGGTTTTAAAATAGTAGACGCCTTTGTAAAAGAGTACGATGCTAGTTTTGAAACTGAAAAACTTGGAGATATTGCCAAATTAAAAATAAAAGGAAAAACAGTAATCGTTTTAAAACCGAGCACTTATATGAATTTAAGTGGAAAAGCAGTAATGTATTGGATGCAACAAGAAAATATTCAGGTTGAAAACATATTAGTAATTACTGATGATTTAAATATCGATTTCGGAAAAATCCGTATAAAGCCAAAAGGTAGTTCTGGTGGGCATAACGGATTAAAAGATATTCAAGATAAATTTAATACAGGTGCGTATCCTCGTTTTCGTTTTGGTGTTGGTGCTGATTATGGTAGAGGTCGTCAAGTAGATTATGTATTAGGCGAATGGAACAAAGATGAAGAAAGCGAAATGATTGAACGCATACCAACTTCTGTTAACGCTATTACTTCTTTTATTACAGCCGGAATGGCAAATACAATGAATGAATTTAACGGAAAGTAATCTTTCATAAAAACATAAAAGGCTCAACGTTAATTTAACGCTGAGCCTTTTATTTTTATTCTTTTTAAATCTTAATTATCACTTGCAAACCACTCTGCAAAACTTGTATCAGTTTCTTGTAGTTTTATAGCGTGAAGTTTAATGTTTTCTGGAAGTCTTTTTTTAATTTTTGCAGCAAAATCAATCACCATCATTTCACTTGTTGGTTGATAATCTACCAAAATAACATGATGATCTCTGTCTTTTAACTCTTTAGCCAACTCAACATGAGGTGTGTTTTTATTAAAAACAGTAGCATGATCAAAAACATCAACAATCTCTTCTTTTACAATTTTCTTTAAATCTGTAAAATCGATTACCATTCCGTATTTCACATTCGTAGTATCCGTAATAGGAGTTCCCATTACCGTTACAGAAAGCTTGTAACTATGACCGTGAACGTTTTTACATTTACCATCATAACCATATAAAGCATGGCCTGTTTCGAAACTAAATTGCTTTGTAATTCTAATATTACTCACTATCTTTTATATTTTTTATTACCTCTGTATTTATTGTAAAAATATACAATTGCTACTCCTGCTGCTAAAATGGCAAATAAATAATCTCCACCCATAATTTATGTTTTTTATTCGCCAAAAGTACGAATTTGTTTTGCAATTTTTGTTAATAACCAAACGAAACCTATAGAAATAACTACTCCTACGGCTATTGATACTATCGGATTATGATACATCCATCCACCTAATTCATATCCTATTTTATAACTTTCTGTTTCTTCCATCTGTTTCCTTAAAGAAGATTTTTATTTTTTGAACTTTGCCAATGCTTTTTTAGTGAAGTCAGATAATACTAACTTACCTGAAGTTTCGGCTCTTTCTATCAATAATTCTTGCCAGTGTTCAGTTCCTTTCCACAATGCACTTTTCATTTCTGATAATGCTTCTGGATTATAAGAAGCCAATTTTTCAGTAAAAATTACTAACTCATTATCTAAATCGGTAATTGAATCAAAAACACGAGCATATAAACCTTTCTCTTTTGCCCAATAAGCATTTTTCCAATTAGATGCATCTAATGTTAATTCCGCCAAACCACTCACGCTTATTTTACGCTCTACAGCGGGCGCAATTACAAACGGACCAATACCTATTGTAAATTCAGATAATTTAATAGAAGCATGCTCTGTTGCCAATGCGTAATCGCAAGCTGCTGCTAAACCAACACCGCCACCAACAGTTTTTCCTTGCACACGACCTATAATTAATTTAGAGCAACGGCGCATGGCGTTTAGCACGTTTGCAAAACCCGAAAAGAATCGTTTTCCATCTTCTAAATTATCAATTGCAACGAGTTCATCAAAAGAAGCACCAGCACAAAAAGCGCGATCTCCTTCTGATTTTAACACTACAATAGCCACAGCTTCATTAGTGGAAAGTTTATCAAACTCATTTGCTAAACGTGCTAATAACTCACTCGGAAACGAATTGCTTGCCGGATGCCCGAACTCAATAGTTGCTATTTTATTATCAATATGTGTATATAAACTTCCGTTTTCTCTTGTTGTGGTCATTTTGTAATTATTTTATCCTCAAAATTACACTTTTTGTGAGCGTGATAAAAACGTATTTCTAAATTTAAAAATTAAGGGAACTCCACGAGCTATTATCCAAGCAAAAAAAGCAATCCAAATAGCATGTAATTTATAATCCATCGAATCAAAAAATAATAAAACCGGAATAAAAACTAATCCCGTTGAAAGTAATAATACATTTCTTAAATACTTCATTTCTCCCATTCCCTTAAACATTCCGTCATAAATAAACGCTATCGAACAAATTGGTTGCATTATTAAAATAATCCAAAACGTATTGTAAAACTCTGTTAACACTTCTTGTTCTTGTGTAAATACATTTCCTGTAAAATTATAAAAACCGAATCCTACAAGAGCCAAAAAACTACCAAATGCAAAACCATAAATAATAAGCTTATTACCTAATTTAACCAAATTCGTGTAATCCTTTGCGCCTAATAATTTTCCTGATAATATATTTCCTGCGGATGAATAACCATCAATCATAAAAGCGCCCATTAACCATAAATTAAGTCCGATTGTATAAGCTGCTATATATTCTTTTCCGTATGAAGTTGCATAAGAAGTTGCAAAATACAATGCTGTATTTAAAGCGATTGTGCGCACAAATAGATTTAAAATCATATTTATAAACCTCGGAATTTCTTTGTTAAAAGGCAATTTTAGCTTTAGCGAAATTTCGGTTTTTGTTAATAATAAATATCCAGATATAAGTGCCATTACAACTTGTGCAATTACACTTGCATAGGCAGCCCCTGTAATATTCATTGCAGGTAAATAACCATCAATACCATATACTAAAACAACATCAAATAGTATGTTTACACCAGTACCAATAATAGCAATTAACATCGGGTAATAAGTGTTTTGCAAACCTCTAAAAGTACCAAAAACAGCAATTACAAATAGCGTAAACGGAAAACCGAAAACACGTATTTTATAATAATCTATCGCATATTCTAAAATAGTACCCGAAGCATTGTAAAACTGAAATATTTCTTTCGTAAACGGATAACTGATTCCTAAAATAATCAAACTAGTAATCAAAATTATCAAAATTGCTTGAGCTGGTAAATTTTTAACTTTCTCTAATTTATTAGCTCCTACATATTGTGATATTATTGATGAAATACCGCTACGAGCTTGCCCAAAAACCCAAATAAGCATCGATAAAAAAGCACCTACAATTCCGATAGCTGCAATACTTTCTGTAGCATTGTAATCAATATTCCCTACAATTGCCAAATCTGTCGTAGACAATAAAGGTTCTGCAACTCCTGCTACTAAAGCCGGAAAAGCTAGTTTGTTTATTCTTTTAAAACTTATATCGTACCCCATACTTTTTTATTATCAGCAAAAGAACAGCTATTATAGTTCATAAAGAAGCAAATTACTTAAATTAATGTATTTTAAATATCTTTGTATATTACTAACCATATCAATACTTTAAAACTACTAAAAATATTTTTATGAAACATATATTAGTTCCTATTGGCTCAACAGACAACTCTATAAACACCTTGCAATACGCAATAGATTTTGCTGAAGCTGTGAATGCAAAAGTATTTGTAATGCGTGCCTATAAAGTATTATCTAAAGCAGGTACGTTTGTAAATGCCGATGATACTATGCAACGAGAAACAAATTTATATTTACGCACAATGATTAATGCTGTTGATAGAAAAAATGTAACCATAAAAATGATTTCTGCTAAAGGAAATGTGCTAGAAAGCATTACCTCTATAAATAGAGAATTAATTATTGATTTAATTATTATGGGTCCTAAAAGTAATTCTATTAAAGAAGAAATGTATTTAGGGAATACATCTGGTAGTGTTTTAAAACAAACTGACATTCCTATGTTAGTTGTTCCCGAAGGTTATAAATTTACTCCTATAAAAAATGTATTAACAGCTTTTAAATCGGGAGTGATGAACAAAAAAAATGTGCTTAACCCTTTGCATAAAATTATAGATACTTTTGTTGCTTCGTCAAATTTATTGTTGGTAAAAACACCTAATTATACCGAAGAAGATTTAGTTTTAGACAGCGAATTGAAAAGAGCACAAAATAATTTAACGGTTACAGAAAATGCAACAACTTTTTTAGGGGTTTTAGAACATTTTCAGTCACATAACCCAGATTTATTATGTGTTTTTAGGAGAAAACGAGGTTTTTTTCAAAAGCTTTGGGAAAAAAATTCGATTCAAAAAAAGGAATTTAACTGTAATGTTCCTGTTTTAGTTTTAAGAGGGAAGTTATAAGATTAACAAACTGTTTAGAGAGTTTTTAAACGTCATTCTGAACTTGTTTCAGGTTGACATAAATTTATCTTTCTAAACAGTTTTATTTTTTCACCAACATTCGCTTAATTTCATTCAACTTCATTAAAGCTTCTATTGGCGTAAGAGCATCAATATTTGTAGCTAAAATTTCGTCACGAATATCTTCTAACAAAGGATCATCTAACTGAAAGAAACTCATTTGCATATCTTCGTGTTGACTATCTTTTAAAACCTCTTTCACTTCTTTGTGAGCGTTATTTTCTTCTAATTTTTTTAGGATTTTTTGCGCTCTACTAATTACTAAATTTGGCATTCCTGCAAGCTTGGCAACATGAATACCAAAACTATGATTACTACCACCAGCAACCAATTTACGCAAGAAAATAATGCTATCTTTTAACTCTTTTACCGATACATTAAAGTTTTTAATTCGCTTAAATGTAGTTGTCATTTCATTTAACTCATGATAATGCGTAGCAAATAACGTTTTCCCTTTTGATGGATGCTCGTGTAAATATTCGGCAATAGCCCAAGCAATTGAAATCCCGTCGTACGTAGAAGTTCCTCTACCAATTTCATCTAACAATACTAAACTACGCTCTGATATATTATTTAAAATCGATGCTGTTTCGTTCATTTCAACCATAAAGGTAGATTCTCCCATCGAAATATTATCACTCGCGCCTACTCTGGTAAAAATTTTATCAACCATACCAATTCGGGCATTCTGAGCCGGAATATAACTTCCCATTTGTGCTAACAAAACTATCAAGGCTGTTTGGCGTAATATTGCCGATTTACCCGACATATTGGGACCCGTAATCATGATTACTTGTTGTTGATTACGATTTAAAACCACATCGTTTGCAATATACTCTTCGCCAATTGGTAATTGTTTTTCTATTACCGGGTGACGCCCATTTTTAATTTCGATATCTGTGCTGTCATCCATCATCGGACGCACATAGTTGTTATCTATCGCCAATTGTGCAAACGACAACAACACATCTATCTTTGCAATATTTTGAGCATTTTGCTGTACTGGTTTTACAAAACCAATAATAAACTGCACTAATTTTGCAAAAATACCTGCTTCTAATTGCTGAATTTTCTCTTCGGCTCCTAATATTTTTGTTTCGTATTCCTTTAACTCTTCTGTAATATAACGCTCGGCATTTACCAAAGTTTGCTTACGAATCCACTCTTCAGGAACCTGGTCTTTAAACCTATTTCTAACCTCTATATAATAACCAAAAACGTTATTAAAAGCTATTTTTAAACTCGTAATACCCGTTCGTTCTATTTCACGAGCCAACATTTTATCTAAATATTCTTTACCTGAATTAGAAATATTTCGTAGTTCATCTAACTCGACAGAAACACCGTTTGCAATAGCGTTTCCTTTATTAATATTTACAGGCGCTTCCTCTAAAACTGAAGTTGTTATTTTATCAATTAATAGTTTACAATCGTGTAATTGCTTGCCTATTTCTTGTACTGTTTTATTATTACTTTTTTCTGCGGATGCTTTTATCGGCAAAATAGCTTTTAACGAATTTTTTAATAAGATAACCTCTCTCGGAGAAACCTTACCCGTGGCTACTTTCGATATCAACCTTTCGATATCTGAAACCTGATTTAATTGATATGCAACAGTTTCTAAAAAGGCATCATTATCTATTAAAAACTTTACCAATTCATGGCGTTTTTTAATCTGCTCTAAATCTTTTAACGGCAATGCCAACCATCGCTTTAACAAACGCCCTCCCATAGGAGAAATTGTTTTATCAATAACATTTAATAAAGAAACAGCATTTACATCGTTTCCGCCGTATAACTCTAAGTTTTTAACGGTAAAACGGTCCATCCACACATAATTATCTTCAGCAATTCTGCTTATCGATTGTATATGGTCTATTTTATTGTGTTGCGTTTCTGATAAATAATACATCGCTGCACCACCCGCAACAATACCTTGCTCTAGTTCTTCAACTCCAAATCCTTTTAAGTTTTTAACTTTAAAATGATTTTGTAATAATTCATTTCCATATTCCTTTTGAAAAACCCAATCTTCTAAATAAAACGCATGAAAACGATTGGCGAATAACTCTAAAAATCGTTGTTTATTCTTCTTCTCAACCAATACTTCACTTGGCTTAAAATTTTGCAGCAATTTATCGATATACTCTTCGTTTCCTTGGGCAATTAAAAATTCACCTGTAGAAACATCTAAAAAAGAAACACCTACTAATTTTTTTCCAAAATGTATTGCAGCTAAGAAATTATTAGATTTTGATTGTAATACCTCATCATTTAAAGCAACACCTGGAGTAACCAGTTCGGTAACACCACGTTTTACAATCGTTTTGGTCATTTTAGGATCTTCTAACTGATCACAAATAGCAACTCGCAAACCCGATTTTACTAACTTAGGTAAATAGGTATTTAACGAGTGGTGCGGAAAACCAGCCAAAGCTGTTTCGCTTTCACTACCAGCACCTCTTTTTGTTAAAATAATCCCTAATATTTTAGATGCTTTTATAGCATCTTCGCCAAAGGTTTCATAGAAATCTCCCACTCTAAACAATAACATTGCGTCCGGATATTTAAGTTTAATTCCGTTGTACTGTTTCATTAATGGTGTTACCTTTTTTACCTTTGTTTTTGCCAAGTTTATGGATTTTTTGGGTTAGTTTTGCGAAGATATAAAAGTTTAGAGTTTCTTTTGTTTCAAGTTATTCACAACTTTATATTTATAGCTTAAAAACAAACGCATGAGAAAACTAAAAAACAACGAATTAGGACGATTATCGGTTGATGAATTTAAACAAACTGAAAAAACACCGATTATTGTGGTGCTAGACAACATCCGTAGTTTAAATAATGTTGGGTCGGTTTTTAGAACTTCGGATGCTTTTTTAATTGAAAAAATATATTTGTGCGGAATTACAGCTACTCCACCAAACAAGGAGATTCATAAGACGGCTTTAGGAGCTACTGAATCTGTAGCTTGGGAATATGTAGAAGATACTTTAACGTTGGTTAATAAATTAAAAAACGATGGTGTTTTTGTAGCTTCAATAGAGCAAGCTGAAAACAGTACTATGCTAAATGATTTTACTCTTAAAAAAAATCAGAAATATGCCATTGTAATGGGTAATGAAGTAAAAGGAGTACAACAAGAAGTTGTTTCAACTTCTGATGCATGTATTGAAATTCCACAATTAGGCACCAAACACTCTTTAAACATATCAGTTACCACAGGAATTGTAATTTGGGATTTATTTAATAAGATGCATTAAGTTTTTATAGAAATATTCTTATATTTCAATTTTACAATTTAGATTGATAAATGAATTATTCTGATGAAAACTGCTTTTCTTTCGCTCATACTATTTACCGGATATTTTACTTGCTCTCTAGAGCAGAAAAACTCTATTTATTTTCATCAAAAAATTAATAAAGATCTTCAAAAATTATTACCATCAAAAAAAGCAATGGTACTCTCTAGTGATTTTAAAAAAGACTCTTTATTAAAACAAAGAATTATAAATGACGGTATAAAAAGCTATAGAAGAAAAGACACTTTGGGTATAACGATTACAGAGGATAAACTACTTAAGCATTATACTATAAAAAACGACTCTTTTTCTTTAGCAAAAGCCTACCATTTTGCGGCCTTAAACCACAAAATAAAGAATAATTTGGATAGTACTTTTTACTATTATCATAAGTCAAAAAACATTTCTGCCTTTTTAAAAGATTCTGCCGAAACTGGCAGTAGGCTTTTATCCATGGCTATACTTCAATTAAGAGAATTAGATTACTTAGGTTCTGAAATAACTACCGTTGAAGCTTTAAAATATGTAGAGCCTATAAAAGAAAAATATAATCGTCTTACTATTTCCATATATTTAAATATGGGAAACACTTTAGCCAACGTAAAAAGATCAAAAGATGCACGATATTACTATTATAAAGCTAAGGAAATACTAGATTATGATGGGACGAAATATAGAATAGATAGAAATCATTTAAATATTTTAAATAATATTGGAATGACCTACAAGGATGAAGGTGACTACGAAAAAGCTGCTTCTTTTTTTAAGGAGGGACTGCTTTTTGATAGTTTAAAAATAAAACATCCTAAAAATTTCCAATCCTTCTTAGGTAATTTATCTTCAATTTATTTTTTACAAGGTGATACAAAAAAAGCGATTGAGGGCTATAAAACGGTATTAGAAAGCAGAAAAAAATATAAGAACACCTACTCAGAAAGTGTATCTCACACCTTTTTAGCCGAAGCATATTTAAGAGATAAAAACTATAAATTAGCAGAAAAACACGCAAAAGAAGGTTTAAAACTTGCCCAAAAAACAAGAAATTCACAAAAAATTTTAGACTGTTTAAAACTATTATCAGACCTTAATTCTGGACAAAATGCTAAAAAATATCTAGAAGAATATATAAATTTAAGCGATAGTCTGACTACAAGAAAAAGGAATTTGAAAAATCAGTTTGCACGTATAAGATACGAAACAGATAAAAAGGACAAGGAAAATACCGCTTTAAAAACTGATAATGATAAAAAAATAGCAGAAATAATATACCAAAAACAACAAAAAACTATTGGCTGGTTAGCTGCTGCTAGTGGTCTATCACTTTTTGGAGTAAGTATATTGTTTTTCTTTTACAGAAGAAAAAAAACATTGTATAAAGGACAACTAGAAAGAGTAAAAGCTAGAGAACACGAGCGACAGCAAATTGCAAAATCATTACACGATGAGGTGGCTGGAGATTTGCGTTTATTACACCAAAAGTTAGAAAAATCTAATTTATTAGAAGAAGCGAAAAAACTGGATACTGTTAAAGAAAACGTACGTAATTTATCGCACCAATTAAGTAGTATTAGTTTTGGTAAAGTTTCTTTTAAAGACCAAATAATTAACTTAGTAAGCGATTATTTTGAACTAGATTTTAGAATAACTGTTGCTGGTTTACAAGAAAACGAATGGCATACCATAAACGATGCTGTTAAACGCTTATTGTATTTAAGTACTCGTGAAAGCATTCAAAACAGCAAAAAATATGCACAAGCAAGTAAAATAAGTATCGATTTTACAGTACATAAAAAATATGTAAATTTGACTATTACTGATAATGGTATTGGTTTTGATACCGCTATTAGTAAAAAAGGAATTGGTTTACAAAACCTACAAGAACGTGTTGAGGAGTTAAACGGAACTCTAAATATTGAAAGTGAAATAGGTGACGGAACCAAAACTAGCATACAAATTCCCATAAATGTCTGGACAAACAAAAATACTTTTAGTTGATGACCATCAATTAATTATCGAAGGAATTCTTTCTTCTTTAAAAGATATTGATAATTTAGAAATAGAAACCGCAAATTCTTGTGATGAAGCTTTTTCTAAAATAAAAACAGCACTTCATAACAATCCATTTCATATTGTATTTACTGATTTAAGTTTCGATAACAATAACGGAAATGTTATTTTAGATGGCGGTGAGGCTTTAATAAAAGCGATTCAACAAGAAGAAATTGATATAAAAACGGGTGTAATTACTGGTCATTCAGAAACCAATCGTGTTTTTAATGTTATTCATAATTTAAACCCGTCTGCTTATATCTTAAAAGGAAATTGCAGTACAGATGAATTAACCTTTGCTATTCAAAAAATGTTAAAAGGCGAGGTGTATTATACACATGAAATACATCAAAAATTATTAAAAAGAGCATTAGTTGAAATTCAAATGGACGATGTTGCTATTCAAATTTTAAAAGAACTACCAAACCATGCTAAAATTGCCAATTTAGAAGGTATTGTAAAAAAAACTGATGGCTCTTTAGTTAAAGTACGCTCTATAGAAAGTAAACTGGCAAAACTTCGTACCGATTTGCAAGCAAATAATAACACCGATTTAGTACTAAAGGCTAAAGGGTTAGGTATTATTGATTAGTACATTGCGGTAATACACACTTTTTAGTGCGGTAATCCCCTACACAGCATAAAATAAACAATATATATTTGCTGTAGAATTTAATATTCTATGGGAAGATTCTGAAAAAGAAACAATTTGTAAAAAACACCTATCACTGCTATTGATAGGTGTTTTTATTTACAGTAAGCAGCAAAAATAGCATTGCGGTAATTCACGTTTTTTATTGCGGTAATCCCTTTTTTCAAATAAAAAAACCACTATATATTTGCCACATCATATTTCGTGAATATGGGGATATAACGAAAAATGGTATTTAAGGGAAAAACTAACCTTCTAGAAAACTCTAGAAGGTTTTTTTTGTAAAACAATAAAAACCAACAACTTAATCGGAAAACAACAACTTTTTTTTCGGTAATCCCCTTTCTAAAATAAAATAGTCACTATATATTTGTAATGTTCTTTTGAACAAAACTTAAGGGGTATTAATTAAAACTTAAAAAAATGGGGATTTTTTTACTTAAAAAAACTACAGTGATTTTAAACGACTTTTTATCAACTTTATCTGAACTAGGTAAAGGTGCTGGGTATGCTTTAAAACACTAGTAGTAATTAAAATGGGATAAAAACCTTCTTGATAAAATTATCAAGAAGGTTTTTTATTTGCCAAATTTTAAATTGTAAATTGCTTCCTTTAACTACTCATTACAATTTAAATGGCAAAATATATTGTTGCGTTAGATCAGGGTACAACAAGTTCTCGTTCGGTAATTATTAACGGATCAGGAGAAATAATTGCAATAAATCAACAGGAGTTTGAACAAATTTTTCCCCATCCTAGTTGGGTGGAGCATAATGCTCAAGAGGTTTTAGAAACGCAACTTACTACATTAAAACAAGCTATAAAAAAAGCTAAAATTCTTCCTTCAGAAATTGTTGGAATTGGTATTACCAATCAAAGAGAAACTACTGTTGTTTGGAATAAGAATACCGGTAAACCTATATACAATGCTATTGTTTGGCAAGACAAACGAACGGCGAATATTTGTAAGCAATTAAAGAAAAAAGGCTTAGAGAACTATGTGCGTAAAACTACGGGGTTAGTTATAGATAGTTATTTTTCTGCCACTAAAATAAATTGGATTTTAAACAACGTTGAAGGTGCTAGATTAGAGGCAGATAAAGGAAATTTATTATTCGGAACTATTGATACTTGGTTACTTTGGAATTTAACCAACGGTAAAATTCATGCTACAGATTATAGTAACGCTTCTCGCACCATGCTGTATGACATTAAAAACTTATGTTGGGATGAGAAATTATTAAAAGAACTCAATATTCCTATTACTATGCTACCTGAAGTAAAACCTTCTTCACATCATTTTGGAAATTATGACTTAGATGGATATCAAATTCCGATTGCTGGAATTGCTGGTGATCAGCAAGCTGCACTTTTCGGGCAGGCGTGTTTTAATAAAGGGGAAGCAAAAAACACCTATGGTACCGGTTGTTTTATGTTAATGAATACCGGTGAAAACCTTGAATATTCTAAAAACGGATTGTTAACCACCATTGCCTGGGGAATTGATAATAAAATATACTATGCTCTTGAAGGAAGTGTGTTTGTTGCAGGGTCAGCAATTCAATGGCTACGTGACGGATTGCAAATTATCAGCAATGCTGATGAAAGTGAAGTTTTAGCAAAAAGTATAACAGAAGAAAACCCTGTATATATTGTTCCTGCATTTGCTGGCTTAGGTGCCCCGTATTGGGATATGTATGCTCGTGGAGCTATTTTCGGATTAACTCGCGACACAGGTAAAAACCATTTAGTAAAAGCTACTTTAGATTCACTTGCCTACCAAACTAAAGATATTTTAGAGGTAATGCAAAAAGATAGTGAAGTTAAATTAACCTCTTTAAAAGTTGATGGCGGTGCTTGCGCTAATGATTACTTAATGCAATTTCAAGCAGATATTTTAAACACAAAGGTTGAACGACCAGAGATTATTGAAACCACCATTATGGGTGCTGCTTATTTGGCTGGTATTTGTGTTGGATTATGGAAACAAGAGGATATTTTTAATAGGCGAAAAATTAACAACACCTTTACTCCTATCTTTCCTTCAGAAAAAAGAGAAAAATTATACGCTAAATGGCAAAAAGCTGTTGAACGCACTAAAGACTGGGAAAATTAATAAGTTATTATGGCTAAATTTTACAATAAAATCACCTCTAGAATTCAAAAATTTATAGAAGCACAAAAAGTGTTTTTTGTAGCAACTGCTGCTAAAGATGGGCGCATAAATTTATCTCCAAAAGGAATGGACTCTTTTCGAGTATTAAACGAAAATCGCGTTGCTTGGCTAAGTGTTACAGGTAGTGGAAATGAAACCTCAGCTCATTTATTAGAAAACGGACGAATTACTATTATGTTTTGTGCTTTTGAAGGCGCTCCAAACATTTTACGTTTGTATGGAAAAGCAAAAGAAGTATTACCAAATGATAGTGACTGGAATGAATTAATTAGTCAATTTCCTAAACTATCAGGAACCCGACAAATATTTGATGTAACTATTGAAAGTGCACAAACCTCATGCGGTATGTCAATCCCTTTTTACGAATACAAAGAAGAACGAAACGAACTGTTAGATTGGGCAGATGAAATAGGAGAAAGTGGCATTAAACAATACTGGGAAGATAAAAACCAAACTAGTATTGACGGATTAGATACTAAATTTAAAGAATAATTCTAATTATGACTTAACTATTGTAATAGCTCGTGTTTATAGTAACTTTGCTTAAATTTTTAGAAATGGATGTGTTTTTTCTAATCTTATCGCTAATACTTATCTTTTTTAACCTGTTGCCGTTTGTAAAAAATCAGCATTGGGTTTTTCGTGTTCCTGAATTTATTAAAATACAACTATTAATTCTTCAAATAATTGCAAGTATTGGTCTTTTTGTTTTTACTGATAGAAAAAATTGGTTTTGGTTTGTTTTAATATTTCAGATTGCCTTAATTATATACAACATCTATCTTTTAGCTCGTTTTACTAAGTTTTATAAACGTGAAAAGAAAAGTATTACTGATCTACAAAGCTTTAAAATAATTTCTGCTAATATTTATCAATTTAATACTAATTTTAAAAAATTTAAAGAATTTATCCGAAGTGAAAATCCTGATTTTTTTGTTACTATAGAGAGTAATAAAGACTGGGAACTTGAAATGCGTAGTCTAGAAAACGATTATCCTTATACCGAAAAAATAACGCTAGAAAATACCTATGGAATGCATTTATATGCAAAGATTCCTTTTCAAGAAATAAAGACACACTATTTTATTGCAAATGATATTCCGAGTATCGAGGCTCATTTTAAAACAAAAGACGGAAAAGGTTTTGTTGTTTTTTGTGTGCATCCGCCACCGCCGAGTCCAACCGAAGAAGAAACTTCTAAAGAGCGCGATGGTGATTTAATGTGTATTGCAAAACGAGTTAAAGAAATTAATAAACCAACCCTTGTTGTTGGTGATTTTAATACTGTGTCTTGGTCTAGAATTGCTGATTTGTTTCGTAAAAATAGTGGCTTAATTGATGGTAGAAATGGTAGAGGTATTCTTGCGTCTTATCATGCTAAATATTGGTTTTTTAGAGCTCCTTTAGATTTAGTTTTTCACAGCACTTCTATTATTATAAAAGAATTACGTCTTTTAGGCTATATAGGTTCCGATCACTTTCCTATTTGTTGTGTTTTTAACATCTGTTCCTCTGTCATCAACAATACAATTGAAACAACTACAAAAGAAGAAGATGAAGAAACTGATGAGTTAATTTATAATGGTAAAAAAGAAAATAGCGACAACCGATCTAAATAATATTTTTTATTCAAACTTAAATAAGTCAAAATAATAAAATCTATTTTCTAATTAACTATTTCTAAAACATGATTTTTATCATATTTTATAGTAAACCTTATGTTTATTTTTGAAATAAATATAAATAACTATGATACATTTAGTTAATACTCCTTTAGTTTCTTGGACAAATGGTACCGTTATGATTGCCATTTTTGGCTTCGTCTGCCTGGGTTTAGTTACATCTCTTTTAATTCTTATTAACAGCGATAAAAAAAGAAAATAATTTTTTGTGTCAAAAATTGTAATAGTTAATGTATCGGAGCGCTGTTTACTTTTATGTTGATAGTTAAATTTTTAGGGTACTTCTTTTAGTTTTAAAAGTAGTTAATTTAAGAAGAAATGATTTTGCTTATATTTTGGGGAACTTAATAAGCAAAACATTTCTTTTTTATTTAAAAGCGTTTAAACCTGTAATATCTAAACCTGTAATTAATAAATGAACATCATGGGTTCCTTCATAGGTAATTACACTTTCTAAATTCATTGAATGTCTCATAATAGAATATTCTCCTGATATTCCCATGGCGCCTAAAATTTGTCTTGCTTCTCTCGCTATTTTTATAGCCATATCAACATTATTACGTTTTGCCATAGATATTTGAGCCGACGTTGCGCGTCCTTCATTTTTTAAAACACCTAATCGCCAAGTTAAAAGTTGTGCTTTTGTAATTTCGGTAATCATTTCAGCTAATTTCTTCTGTTGCAACTGAAATTGCCCAATAGGCTTACCAAATTGTGTACGTTCTTTTGCATAACGCAAAGCAGTATCATAACAATCCATCGCAGCTCCAATAGCACCCCAAGCAATACCGTAACGAGCAGCATCTAAACATAACAAAGGTGCTCCTAATCCAGATTTTTTAGGTAGTAAATTTTCTTTAGGAATTTTTACATTATCAAAAATAAGTTCCCCTGTAATTGAAGCTCTTAACGACCATTTATTGTGTGTTTCGGGTGTAGAAAAACCTTCCATACCTCTTTCAACAAGTAAACCATGAATTCGCCCTTCTTCATTCTTTGCCCAAACCACGGCAACATCACAAATTGGTGCGTTAGAAATCCACATTTTTGCACCATTAAGTAAATAATGATCTCCCATGTCTTTAAACTTAGTTTCCATTCCTGCCGGATTACTTCCATGGTTAGGTTCTGTTAAACCAAAGCTTCCTATCCATTCTCCAGAAGCTAATTTTGGTAGATATTTTTTTCGCTGTGCTTCGTTTCCGTAATTATAAATTGGCCCCATTACTAACGACGATTGTACCGACGCTGTTGAGCGAATACCACTATCGCCGCGCTCTAACTCTTGCATTATTAATCCGTAAGAAATTTGATCTAATCCTGCGCCTCCGTATTCTGTTGGAATATAAGATCCAAAAGCACCAACTTTAGCTAAACCTTCTAATAATTGTATAGGAAACTTGGCTTCTTGCGCTGCATCTTCAATAATTGGAGATAGGTTTTTCTTTACCCATTTGCGAGCAGTATCTCTAACAAGTTTATGCTCATTGGTTAACAAATCATCAGTTTGATAATAATCTGGTGCTTGAAATAAATCGGCTTTCATAAGTTTATGCTAATATTAATTACTGCAGTTTTTAATATCGATGAATCGAAAATAAATTACAACAGTGTTATTTAAAAGTATCCATTCAAAAATACTTAAAAAAATGGTTTTTAGTATCGATTTATGTATGTTTGTAATAGATGAAATTTACGCTAGGACAACAAGAACGACTAAAGAGCAAAAAGCTTATAGAAAAGCTATACGAAGAAGGGAAATCTATAAAAGTTTTTCCGCTTCGAATGGTGTATATTCAAACTGAACATACTTCAAAATTTCCAGTTCAGGTAGGAGTTTCTGTACCTAAAAGAAATTTTAAAAGCGCTGTGGATCGCAACCGCATAAAGAGGTTATTACGAGAAACCTATAGAAAAGAAAAACATACTATTTATAACGCTGTAAATCAACCGCATGTCTTTATGATTTCTTATATTGCAAGAGATGAATGGACGTATGCTGATATAGAACGTAAAATGCAGAAATTATTAACACTTTTTGTAGCAGAAACTACCAAGGATGAAAAATAGAAAAGTACTTTTTTTTAGCGCTCTTATTATCATTTCATTGTTATTCTCATTTCAATCTCGTTTTTTTGAAATAGCGAAGCAAATAGAGATTTATAACAACTTATTTAAGGAGTTAAACATTAATTATATTGATGAAATTAACCCTGGTGAGTTAACTAATAAAGCCATAAAAAACACTTTAAAAAGTTTAGATCCATATACCAATTTTTACAACGAACAAGATGTTGAAGATGCACGAATTCGTCGTGAAGGGGAATATGGTGGTATTGGAATTACTACTTATTATACAAAAAAAGGAATTGTTATTGCCGAGGTTTACAAAGGTTTTTCTGCGGATAAAGCAGGTTTAAAAGCTGGTGATATTATTACCACTGTAAATGATCAAAAACTGGTTGAGTTAGAGAAAAGTCAATACTCTCAAATGATAAAAGGAACTCCTAATAAAGAGCTCTCTTTAGTTATTCTTAGAAACAATATTACTAAAAACATCAACTTAAAACTAGATAAGGTTATTGTAAATCCGGTGCCTTTTTACGATATGATTGATGTAGAAACTGGCTATATTATTTTAACACGATTTACAAGCCAGAAAGCAACACAACAGGTTTCTAAAGCTTTTAGCGAATTAAAAGAAAAGGGAATGAAAAAGTTGGTTTTCGATTTACGTAGTAACCCAGGTGGATCGTTATTCGATGCTGTAAATATCACTAATTTATTTATCCCTAAAGGATTAAAAGTAGTTGATACTCGAGGAAAAATTAAAAAAAATAGTAGAACCTATAAAACGAATCAAGAACCTTTAGATACTGAAATTCCTATTGTTGTTTTAATAAACGGGCGTTCTGCATCTGCTTCAGAAATTGTTTCTGGTGCGTTACAAGATTACGATCGCGCTGTAATTATGGGTGAACGTTCTTTTGGAAAAGGCTTAGTGCAACGTTATTTTAAGCTAAATTACGGAACACAAATGAAGGCTACTATTTCTAAATACTATACGCCAAGTGGTCGTTGTATTCAGGAATTAGATTATGCAAATCGTGATGCTAAAACAGGTGAAGTACCAAAATTTTCTGACGGTGCAACAAATTTATTTACCACAAGAAATGGGCGAACTGTTTATGAAGGTGGCGGTGTTACACCTGATATTAAAATGGCATTTTCTAAAAAAAATACAGCAACAAAAAAACTACTAAAATCAAGGGCTATTTTTAATTTTGTTTCCGATTTCACTAATAAAAATCCTAATTTAAATACCGAAAATTATCTTTTTAAAACTACCGATTTCAATAATTTTAAAGAGTATTTATTAAACAAAGACACCGTTTTTGTTACTAAAGAAGAGCAATTGTTTAAATCAGCTTATATTTCAGTAAAAAACAATGTTACTATTTCATCAGAATACAATGCTATTTCTAAAAAATTAAAAAAAGAAAAAGTTAGTAAAATAGCGTTAAACGAAGATGTTTTATCAAAAGAAATACAAAACGAAATTATAAAGCGATATGCTTATAAAGAAGGTGTTTTTAAACATCAACTTAAAAATGATGAAACGATAAGTAAAGCAGTAGATTTACTTAATAATCAAAAAAAATATAATACTATTTTAACGAAATAGTATCCACAACATAATTTGTATATTTGTGCTTTAAAAACAAATATGTCAAAACCCAATCATAAAGAACGTACCAGAGCCCAAGAATCTACCAATGCCATAGAAAAACTATACATTTCTATGCGTCATTTATTTAGTCGTGGTTTTTATAAACCAATGGGTATTTCTGGAGAAACATTACGTAAATCATTATTACAATTAAGACCTGAAATATACGGATCGATTGCTGAAGATAAAACCGAATTAAACGGTTTGGTGTATATTATTGAGCGATTACCTGAAGGAATTGAAGAGTGCCAGTTTATTTACCTAACAGCAGATGAAGGTTATAGAAACTCTAAATTCAAGACAATTGTTCCTCCGAAAAGAAGAAGAAATTGTTACCGTATCGATAAAGATCAAATGAATATTGAAATTACGCGTGGTCGTTCTGAAATTTACGATATTCTTACGCACCTTACTTTCTTATTTATAGAGTCTCATAAAATAAAAGATCGCGTTGTTATTGATAATGGCGAAGGTTTTATTAGAGAATGGGTTCATTTAGAAGAGGTTGTTTTATATAACAAAACACTTACAGACGAAGAAAAAGATGTAATTGTTGTACACCTTGGTAATATCTTAGGAAGAACGTACGACGAGGTTTACGATGCTTATAATACGTTTGCTACTGAAGAAAATCCGAATCGTTTTTTCCACCTTATTTATTGGTTAGGTAAACTAGCTATAAATGAAGCGCTTTTAGAACAAAAACGCTCTGTAAAATTTAGTTCTGTTTTAATTGAAGAAATCGGACATCATTTTTATGGTGAAATCTGGGCAAATAACATTAAAAAGAATCTTTTAGATAATAATTTACTAGAGCGTCCTATTCATATTATTAGTGCCAATATGCACAGTGTTATGAATAGCATTTACGCACAAAACGCCTTACCAAAAGAAACGAAAAAGCATAAAGGCTTTGAGCTTTTTGAAGTATTAAGTAACGCAAATAGCCAACCTTTACAAAAGGCTGTTAAAAATTACGCTTCAGAAAACGGATTGATTTATTTAAAAGATACTTCAGGAACCAATATCAATGTTCAGATTATTGATACTGAAAAAATAAATTTCGATACAACTTCGTACGAAAAAGTGAATTCTGTAGGAGAAAAACCAGTAATTATTGTAATGGATTATGCTTTCGGAGAACAAGCATATGAAACAATGGATGAATTATTGAAGCCATACAAAATAGGAAATAAATCTACTCATTTAGATGTTCTTTCGGTTTCTATTATGGGTAAAGCAGGTATTTTAGAAGGTGGTAAAGGAGATATTATGATTCCTTCTTCACATATTTTTGAAGGTACTGCTGATAATTATCCGTTTAAAAACGAATTAGCAAAAGAAGATTTAGAAGGTTTTGGTGTACAGGTTTTTGACGGAGCAATGGTGAGTGTATTAGGAACTTCTTTACAAAATAAAGATTTACTTAAATTCTTTCACGATTCTACCTGGAATGTTATTGGTTTAGAAATGGAAGGCGCGCATTATCAAAAAGCAATTCAGTCTGCCTCTAAAATTAGAGGAAACGTACGAGAAGATATTAAAGTAAGATACGCATATTATGCTTCAGATAACCCGTTAGAAACAGGCGCAACACTTGCTTCAGGTGGTTTAGGAATGAGCGGAGTAACACCAACCTATGCTATTACTCAAAAAATATTAGAACAAATATTTTAGTCATCCAGTGATAACCAAAAAACAAAAAAAGCCTTCTTTTAAGTAAAAAGAAGGCTTTTTTTATTTTTTAGCTGATTTTTGAGAATTGTTTTGCCTATAGCCTTTTTTCTTACTTTATATTTGCAATTACAACACAACAACACAACAACAATGAATATCTTAATTTTAGGATCTGGAGGTAGAGAGCATGCATTTGCTAAAAGCCTTTCAGAAAGTAACAAAACAAAAAATCTTTTTGTAGCACCTGGTAATGCAGGTACAAGTAAAGTAGCTACAAATATTGCTATTAATCCTACCAATTTTAACAAAGTAAAAGAGGTTGTTTTACAACACAACATTACAATGGTAGTAGTAGGTCCAGAAGCTCCTTTAGTTGCGGGTATTCACGATTTCTTCTTAGCAGATAACGACTTGAAAAACATTGCTGTAATTGGCCCTAAAAAAGACGGTGCTTTATTAGAAGGAAGTAAAGATTTTTCGAAGCAATTCATGATAAAACACAATATTCCTACTGCAAAGTACAAATCGTTTACAGCAGAAACTTTAGCTCAAGGAAAAAAATTCTTAGAAACTTTAGCACCTCCATACGTTATAAAAGCTGATGGATTGGCAGCAGGGAAGGGAGTTTTAATTTTAACTGATTTAGCAGAAGCAAAATCTGAATTAGAAGAAATGCTTTCGAATCAAAAATTTGGAGAAGCCTCAGCTACCGTAGTTATTGAAGAGTTTTTAAAAGGAATAGAACTTTCTGTATTTGTTTTAACCGACGGGAAAAATTATAAAATATTACCTTCTGCAAAAGATTACAAACGTATTGGCGAAGGTGATGTTGGGTTAAATACAGGCGGAATGGGCGCTATTTCTCCGGTTCCTTTTGCTACGGATGCTTTTTTACAGAAAGTAGAAGATTTAGTCGTAAAACCAACTATTGATGGTTTACAGAAAGACGGAATTGATTATCGCGGATTTATTTTTATCGGATTGATGAACGACAACGGAAATCCATCTGTGGTAGAATATAATGTCCGCATGGGAGATCCTGAAACTGAGGTTGTTTTACCAAGAATTAAATCTGACTTGCTAGATTTATTTGTAGGTGTTGCCAATCAAACTTTAAATGAAAAATCATACGAAGTTACTTCTCAAACAGCTACAACGGTGATGTTAGTTGCTGGTGGGTATCCTGAAGCTTATGAAAAAGGGAAAGAAATTACTGGTTTCGAATCGGTAAATGATTCTATCGTTTTTCACGCCGGAACTACCCAAAAAGACGGAAAAGTAGTTTCTAACGGAGGAAGAGTTATGGCAGTTACTTCTTTTGGTGATTCTATTGAAGAAGCGCTAAAAAAATCTTATAAGAGCATTGATAAACTATCTTTTAATGGTATGAATTACCGAAAAGATATTGGGTTCGATTTAATATAAAAATAAAGCATATAACTAAAAAAAGCGTCACTATAAAAGTGACGCTTTTTTTTATAATTATTGATTAATCCCCCAATTATCAATATGAAATTCTTTGTGTGTTACACTGCAAATATCAGCAGAATATCTAGTTAAATTCATAACATATGTACCAATTGCTTAAAATTTTGTGTAATTGGCAAAAACTACTATTTGCTTAGTTAAAAGAACTTCTAATAATTAGGTAGACGTACTTTTTATATTGCTTTTTCTAAAGTAAAAGAAAACTCAGAACCTTTACCATAATCACTTTTTAGCAAAATAGTTTCGTGATGAGCTTCAATAATATGTTTTACAATAGACAAGCCCAAACCAGAACCGCCCTGTTCGCGAGAACGGCTTTGATCTACTCTATAAAAACGTTCAAATAAACGCGAAATATGCTCTTGTTTAATTCCTTCTCCATCATCAATTATTTTAATAATAAATTTATTAGGATTATAGCTTTCAATACTTACTTTTGTTACCCCACCTACTTTACCATACTTTATAGAGTTTACTACTAAGTTAATTAAAACCTGCTCTATACGCTCAACATCTCCTTTAACAAAATGAGGAAAATCATATAGCTTATCAAACATTAAAGTAATATTTCTCTTCTTAGCTTTCATTTCAAAAAGATCAAAAACATTTTGAATAAGCTCTAAAATATTAAAGGTTTCAATATTCATTTTCATTCCCTCTGTTTCTAACTTAGCAATCATGTCTAAATCTTTAATAATAGAGGTTAAGCGCTCTACACCTTTGTTTGCACGCGCTAAATATTTAGTACGAATTTCTTCATCTTCAGCTGCACCTTCAATTAGTGTTAAAATATAACCTTGTACAGTAAAAAGCGGTGTTTTTAACTCATGTGCTACATTTCCTAAAAAATCTCTCCTAAAACTATCTCTTTGGGTTAATACAGCTATTTCTTTACTTCTTTCTTCTACGTATTTTTGTACACTGTTTGTTAATGCTTCAACATCTGTTGTTACATTTTTTCTTTCTAAATCGTTAACATCAAGAATAGAAATATTTTCGTATAATTTTTTTACTCTTTGATATATAAAATATTCTGCTCTGTACTGTATGATAAAAAATGAAATAACAAACATTACAATTCCGAAAACAAGAACGGCTCCGATACCTAATAAATTAATTAAAAGAAAATAAGATAATAATGCTATTACAACAGAAATTGAGGTAGAATATAGTGCCGACCAAAGTGCATATCGGTATGTTTTTTTAATTTTTTTCATTATAAAAAAATAGATTGCTTTGTAAGCAATCTATATATATTTTTTGATTTATTGATTATTTTTCTTCTTCTAAAACAAACTTATATCCCACTCCCTTAACTGTTTTAAAGAAATCATCTCCTATTTTTTCTCGGAGTTTACGAATGTGCACATCAATAGTTCTTCCTCCCACAACAACTTCATTTCCCCAAACGCTATCTAAAATTACTTCTCTTTTAAATACCTTACCCGGCTTAGAGGTTAATAATGATAATAGTTCGAATTCTTTTCGAGGTAAAGCTATTTTTTTATCCCCCTGAAGAACCACATATTCATCTCGGTTTATAATTATATTACCAACTTTCGTTGTAGCATCTTTTTCTTCTTCAGACTTTAAGCGTCTTAAAAGCGATTTTACTTTACTTACTAATATTTTTGGTTTTACTGGTTTTGTAATATAATCATCAGCGCCAGCATCGAAACCTGCCATTTGTGAGTAATCTTCTCCTCTTGCTGTTAAAAAAGAAATAATAACATCTTCTAATGATTTAATATTCCTAATTTTTTCACAAGCTTCAATACCATCCATCTGGGGCATCATTATATCTAATAAAATTAAATGCGGACTTACTTTTTTTGCCATTTTAACAGCTTCTGCACCGTTGTTGGCTGTAAAAACTTGATACCCTTCTGATTTTAAGTTATATCCTACAATTTCTAAAATATCAGGCTCATCATCAACAAGTAAAATTTTAACATCATTCGTATTCATAGGTCATTTTATATTGTGTTACCCAAAAGTAACTATAATATTATAAATCTTGTACACTACCGCTTAACTTAACATTCTTTTAATCATTCATAAACCTTTGCTTAAATACTAGTGTAAGTAACAACTAATAGTTTTTCTTTTATGAAGAGGTTTTAGTATCTTTAAAAAAAGAAATAAAAAAATGCTAGATAAAATTAACTTACAGGATATCTTATTTTTAGATATTGAAACGGTTCCTGAAGTAGAGTTATTTTGTGATTTATCTGATGAAAAACAAGAATTGTATGCTTTAAAAACCCAATACCAAAGAAAGGATGAAATTAATGTTGAAGATTTTTATCATCGCGCCGGTATTTGGGCAGAATTTGGAAAAATAATCTGTATTTCTGTAGGTTACTTTGTACAAAATGACGGAAGAGAGCAGTTTAGGATTACTTCTTTTTCTTCGGATAATGAAACTATTATTTTAAACGATTTTAAAAAGTTACTAGATAATCATTTTAACCAAAAAAAGCATTTATTATGCGCCCATAATGGTAAAGAGTTCGATTTCCCATACATCGCACGCCGAATGATTATCAACAGAATTGACTTACCTAAAAAACTAAATTTATTTGGTAAAAAACCATGGGAAGTTCCGCATATAGATACTTTAGAACTTTGGAAGTTTGGCGATTACAAACACTATACTTCTTTAAAATTATTAACGTCTATTTTAGGAATTCCTTCGCCCAAACAAGATATTGACGGTAGCGAAGTAGCCAACGTGTATTATAAAGAAAAAAACTTACCGCGTATTGTTGACTATTGCGAACGAGATACCGTGGCGGTAGCTCAATTAGTATTGCGCTTTTTAAATAAACCGATGCTTCCTGAAACAGCTGTTGTTAAGGTTTAAGTTATTCGTTTTTTAACAAATAGAAAACTATATAAATTTCTTTTTTTATTTATTAACTTAAAACCGTAATTAAAAAAATTTAGTTTTAAAAATGATGATGAAAAAATATATTTTCCTAATTATTCCAATTTTAATCGGTTGTTTAAAAAATTCTCCAGCATCAAAAAACAGCCAACAAATTGACACATTGAAATACTCCTATAGTGGTTTTAATAATGGTGGTAGCTTACATCTTTTAAGTAACGGAACGTTTGAACATCGAAATTTTGCTTTTGGTTGTACAGGTGGTGGAGAAGACAAAAAAATATCTGGAGAATATAAAATTGAAAACTCAATACTATATTTAAATGATAAAAAAATTAAACTAAAAATATTACCTATTGAGTTTAACGGAAAAAGTAAAATATTAGAATTAAATGTTATTCCTGATTCATTAAAACTTGATAACAAGTTTAAAATTATTCGTTGGAATGACAATGAATATCTATTGTCCGAAAACCCTAATGATAATTGGTGTTTCGAAAAAGAAAACGATTATAATAGATTTTCTCATCACTATAATTCTGGTTTAGAACCAAAATATTCAGGAATGTATTTAAAAAAAGAAATAGAAAGTGACACCTCTAGAACAGAAAAAATGGATTTCACTCAAATTCCATTAAAATGGAGAAACCTATTTCTACCTGAACCTATTTCAGCAAAAATTATAAGTCTAGTTAAACAGAATATAGTAGTTGAGGAAGAAAACATGACTTATTGGCTAGTTGAAATTAATAAAGGAAGTAATGATTTTGTTCGAAAAGGAATGGATTTCACTACAAAAGACGATAACACCTTTTTCTCTATTGATTCCGTATTAAAAAACAAAAGTTATTCCAGAGTTAATGAATACGATATCTCAGATTTAGCTGAGATAAAAAAGGGTACCGTATTCAAAACCAATTGGAATTAAAAACTAACAAACTTCTATAAACAGATAAACACCTCTATTCTCCTTCTATTTTCATAGAAAGCTCTAACCAGCGTTCTTCTTTGGTTTCTAAATCGTCTGAAATTTGCTGAAGCTCTATTGATTTATCATTAATTTCTTCAGGAGAGTATTCAGCGTTATTAAATTTACCTTCAATAGTTTCTTTCTTTTTTTGCAATCTTTCAATATCTTTTTCAAGTAAACCCCATTCACGTTTCTCATCAAAACTTAAAGCTACTTTTTTAGCTTTTTTAACAGGCTTTACAACCTCTTTTTTCTCTTCTCTTGCTTCTTTTACCTTAGAATCTTCATAGGCTCTAAAATCAGAGTAATTGCCAGGGAAATTTTCAATTTGCCCTTCACCCCTAAACACAAATAAATTATCTACAATTTTATCCATAAAATAACGGTCGTGAGAAACCACCATTAGGTTACCAGGATAATCTAATAAGAAATTTTCTAATACATTTAGCGTTACAACATCTAAATCGTTGGTAGGTTCATCTAAAATTAAGAAATTCGGGTTCTGAATTAACACCGCACATAAATACAGCCGTTTCTGTTCTCCTCCACTTAATTTCTCAACAAAATCATATTGCTTTTTCCTATCAAAAAGAAAGCGTTCTAATAATTGACTTGCAGATATTTTTCGCCCTTTTGATAACGGAATATATTCACCAAATTCTTTTACGACTTCAATTACCTTTTGACCTGGTTTAATTGTAATTCCTTTTTGAGTATAATAACCAAATTTAACTGTCTCTCCTATAACTACTTTTCCTGCATCTAAAGGAATTACACCGGTTAACATATTTAAAAATGATGATTTACCAGTACCATTTTTACCTATAATACCAATTCGCTCTCCTCGTTTAAAAACATAATCAAAACCATCTAAAATTACTTTATCGCCAAACGACTTTTTCATTTTATAAAGTTCTAAAATTTTGCTACCCAAACGCTCCATGTTAATCTCTAACTGAACCT
The DNA here is from genome assembly GCA_964021635.1 of uncultured Tenacibaculum sp. Taxonomy (GTDB): domain Bacteria; phylum Bacteroidota; class Bacteroidia; order Flavobacteriales; family Flavobacteriaceae; genus Polaribacter. Next base: position 1,377 of record CAXHZZ010000026.1, on the reverse strand, counting down.
CATGCTCGTTACGACGTTTGTGTGCCTTTTCTTTAATTGCATAAAAATCATCGGTACGAGATTTAGATTTTGTGGTACGTGCTTTTGGTTGGCGACGCATCCAATCTAATTCTTTTTTAAATAAACTTTTAGCTTTTCCTAAATTGGTAGCTTCTAATGCTAAGCGTTCTTCTTTATTTTGAAGGTAATATGAATAATTACCTTTGTATTTATATAGTTTACCTTCATCTAATTCGATAATCTCGTTACATACACGCTCTAAGAAATAACGATCGTGAGTAACCATAAATAAAGTTATTTTTTCTTTAGCAAAAAATGCTTCTAACCATTCAATCATCTCTAAATCTAAATGATTGGTAGGTTCATCTAAAATTAATAAATCTGGCTTTTTTATCAATACAATAGCCAAGGCTAAACGCTTCTTTTGTCCACCAGAAAGCTTATCTACTTTTAATTGTAAGTTATCTAACTTTAATTTTGATAGTATTTGTTTGTATTGTGTTTCAAAATCCCATGCATTGTATTGTTCCATTTGCTCGAAAGCCTCTTGAAAAGCATCTACGTTTTCAGGATTTTCTACAGCTTTTTCGTATTGCTTTATTACTGATAGAACTTTGTTATCGGTAGAAAAAATAGTTTCTTCTATCGTTAAATCTGGATTTAGGTTATCCGCTTGTGATAAATAAGCAATATCAATGTCTTTTCGACTAACCACTTGTCCTGAATCAGACTCATCTACACCTGCAATAATATTTAAAATAGAAGTTTTACCACTACCATTTTTAGCTACAAAAGCTATTTTTTGATCTTTATTGATTCCGAAAGAAATATCTTTAAATAATACTTTTTCTCCGTAAGCTTTTGCAATGCCTTCAACCGATAGGTAATTCATATTCTATATTTTATGCAAAGAAACAAAAAAACCCGAGCAAATGCTCGGGTTTTATTTATTTAATCGGAGGTGTTAGCTAAGGTTTATATCCCTAAAACTTTCCTTGAAATAAAAATCTTATTATTTCTTCATTAATTTAGTTGTTAATGATTTTTGACCATCATTTACTTCTAAGATATACATTCCTGTATTTAAGTTAGACACGTTAATGTTAGAAGAATCTAAACGACCTTTCTGTACAACTCTACCAATTACATTTACAATTTTATAAGTCATGTTATCAGCTTTTGAAGCTAATTTAACTTGTACAAAATTTGTAGCTGGATTAGGGTAGGCCATTAAACTTAAGCTTGCTTCGTTTCCTAATGCTTCTCCATTTACATCTGTAAAAGTGGTGTTAAAGTTAGATGCTGATGCTGTAATATTTACAGTATAGTCTTCTACTTCTCCATCTGCAAAAGTTTCACAAGCTGTTTGTGCTGCGT
>CAXHZZ010000025.1:0-29854 GCA_964021635.1 uncultured Tenacibaculum sp. | reverse complement strand
CAGGCAAGATATGAGCGTTATTTACTTACTACTTACACTAAGTATTTTAGTGGCACTAATTTTTTTTATTGCATTTATTGTTTCAGTAAAAAATGGGCAATACGATGATTCGTATACGCCATCCGTTCGTATGCTTTTTGATGACGAATTAGTAAAAGAAGAAACAAAAAATCAATAACTAACAATAGATATTAAATTCAATTAAATTATGGAAATGCAACAATTTTATTACGATAATAAGATCGTGAAAAAGTTCATTTACGCCACACTACTATGGGGAATAGTAGGTTTCTCTGTAGGACTACTATTGGCATTAATGTTTTTATTCCCAAATATTACAGATGGAATTTCGTGGTTAAGTTTCGGTCGTTTACGTCCGTTACACACCAATGCGGTAATTTTTGCATTTGTAGGAAATGCGATTTACGCAGGAGTTTATTATTCGTTACAAAGGTTGCTAAAAGCACGTATGGCGAGTGATTTTTTAAGTAATTTTAATTTCTGGGGATGGCAACTAATTATTGTTGCAGCTGCCATAACACTTCCTTTAGGGTATACAAGTTCTAAAGAATATGCCGAGTTAGAATGGCCTATAGATATTGCAATCGCATTAGTTTGGGTAACTTTTGGTGTAAACATGATTTGGACAATCTTACAAAGAAGACAACGCCATTTATATGTAGCCATTTGGTTTTACTTAGGAACCTTTGTAACTGTTGCAGTATTACACATATTTAATAGTTTAGCCTTACCAGTAAGTTTTTTAAAGTCTTATTCTGTATATGCAGGAGTGCAAGATGCTTTGGTACAATGGTGGTACGGGCATAACGCCGTAGCGTTTTTCTTAACAACACCATTTTTAGGATTGATGTATTACTTTGTGCCAAAAGCAGCAAACCGTCCGGTATATTCGTATAGATTATCAATCGTACACTTTTGGTCTTTAATCTTTATTTATATATGGGCAGGACCTCACCATTTATTATATACCGCATTACCAACGTGGGCACAAAATTTAGGAGTAGCTTTTTCAATTATGTTATTAGCACCTTCTTGGGGTGGAATGATAAACGGATTGTTAACACTTCGTGGTGCTTGGGATAAAGTACGTACAGATCCTGTTTTAAAATTCTTCGTAGTGGCAATTACCGGGTACGGTATGGCAACTTTTGAAGGACCAATGTTATCACTTAAAAATGTAAATGCAATTGCACACTTTAGTGATTGGATTATAGCACACGTGCATGTAGGTGCATTAGCATGGAACGGTTTCTTTACCTTCGGGATGATTTACTGGTTGGTACCAAGATTATTTAAAACAAAATTATATTCTACAGCCTTAGCAAACTTCCATTTTTGGATCGGTACTTTAGGAATCATCATGTATACATTACCAATGTATGTGGCAGGTTTTGTACAAGCTTCTATGTGGAAACAATTTAATCCAGATGGTACATTAGCATATGGTAACTTTTTAGAAACGGTGGCTGAAATCATCCCAATGTATTGGATGCGTGCTATTGGAGGTAGTTTATTTATTGTTGGAGCATTTGTAATGTTGTACAACATGATAAGAACTGTAAAAGCAGGTAGCGATGTTACTGATGATTTAGCAGAAGCAGCTCCGTTAACAAAAGTGTCTAAAAACAGAACAAAAGGAGAGGGATGGCATACTTGGTTAGAAAGAAAACCAATTAAATTAACCATTTACGCAACTATAGCAATTTTAATAGGTGGTGTTATTCAGATTGTACCAACATTATTAGTAAAATCAAACATACCAACCATATCAAGTGTAAAACCATATTCACCTTTAGAATTAGAAGGACGTGATATTTATATTCGTGAAGGATGTGTAGGCTGTCACTCTCAAATGGTACGTCCTTTTAGAAGTGAAGTAGAGCGATATGGAGAGTATTCTAAAGCAGGTGAATTCGTATATGATCATCCATTTTTATGGGGATCTAAACGTACAGGACCAGATTTACATAGAGTAGGAAGTAAATATTCTGATAGTTGGCACTTAAATCATATGTATGATCCGCAAAGTACTTCACCGGGTTCTATTATGCCAGCATATCAATGGTTAATTAGAAATAAATTAGATAAGAGTAATACGGAAGGAAAGATGAAAGCAATGGTTTCTCTTGGAGTTCCTTATTCAGATGAAGAAATAGCAAATGCGCAAGCAAACATGGATACACAAGGAGCTAAAATTCAAAAAAACTTACATCAAGATCCTGATTTTGCCAAAAGTTACGCTGCAGATAAAAAATATGCAGCCGAAAATGGGCAAGTTTTCATAGAAATGAAAGATCGTGAAATTGTCGCTTTAATTTCTTACCTACAAAGATTAGGTACTGATATAAAAGTAAAAGATGTTCAAAAACAACTAAGTAGGCAATAGTCTAATAAATTATAAATAACATTTAAGAACAAGTGTTAAAATATTAAAAATTCACTAAGCGAGTAAAAATTAGAAATTATGTTAAAATTCGTAAAAAACCATATGGAGAGCATTACAGGTATAGAAATATACCCGATGATCTCATTAACAATATTCTTTATCTTTTTTATGGTGTTATTTTGGTGGGTGTTTACTGCCAAAAAAGAATATATAAGTAAGGTAAGTGATTTGCCTTTAAATGACTAAAACAAAATAGTATGAAAAAATATATTCAATCAATAGTATCTTTTCTTTTTGTTTTTTCAATGCCATTTATTTTAGCAGCGGCATTTAAGGCATATAAAGAACCTTTTAATTTTTTAGAAAATTCATTAATCTGGTTTATTGCAATTGGTTTTGGTTTGGTGGTGATTTTAAAAGAAGTTTTATCGAACACCGTTGTAAATAAAGCAAATGAGTTAATGCCAAAGAATTACACAAGAGTACAATCTGTAACCTCATTTTTGTTTACATTTTTAACACCTTTTGTGTTAGCAAAGGCTATAAGTTCATATGAAAACCCATATAACTTCTTAGAAAATCCTTTAGTTTGGTTAGGTCTTATAGCCTTTGGTTTTGTTTGTATCGCTAAAGAAATACTTACAATTACTGGTGTTAAGAAAATAGAGGAGGTTGCTCTGATCAAAGCAGGAATAAATCCTGATGAAGTAGATCATTGGGCTTGGGCTAGAAAGTTAATTACTAAATGGACAGAAGCTAAAGCAGTAGAGCAAGAAGAAGAAATTATCTTAGATCATAATTATGACGGAATTAAAGAGCTAGATAATAATTTACCACCATGGTGGGTATATATGTTTTATGCAACGATAATTTTTGCAGTAGTATATTTAGTAAGGTTTGAAGTACTAGATGGTTATACGCAAGAGATGGAATATGCAGAATCTGTTGCAGTTGCTAAAAGAGAATTAGCAGCTTATAAGTCAACATCAAAAGATGCAGTTATCGATGCTGAAACAGTAACCGTTTTAACATCAAAAAGTGATTTAAAAAGAGGTAAAGCTGTATATAACTTAAACTGTGCTGCTTGTCATATTGGCGATGGTGGTGGAGGAATTGGACCTAATTTAACCGATGAATATTGGTTGTTAGGCGGCGGAATTAAAAACGTTTTTGCAACGATAACTAATGGTGGTAGAGACGGAAAAGGAATGGTTGCTTGGGGTAAAACATTAAAGCCTGTAGATATTCAAAAAGTAGCAAGTTATATAATGTCTATGCAAGGTACCACACCTGAAAATCCTAAAGCAGCACAAGGTGATTTGTATAAAGACGAGTCGCAACAAGTAACAGAAGAAGTTACAATAATAGCAAAAGATAGTTTACAATAATAGTATTTGGTTTTAATAGTTAACAATGGAGACACCCAAGAACGAACAATTTAGAGATAGAATTGGCACCATCAATAATGAAGGTAAGCGTGCTTGGGTATATCCTAAAAAACCAAGCGGACGTTTTTATAAGTACAGATCGTACGTTAGTTATTTTTTATTACTGATTTTATTAGCTGCACCATTTATTAAAATTAATGGAAACCAGTTTTTATTATTTAATGTAATAGAAAGAAAATTTAATATTTTCGGATTTCCTTTTTGGCCACAAGATTTTCACTTATTAGTGGTTTCAATGATTGTGGGTGTTGTTTTTGTAATTCTATTTACCGTTGTTTTCGGACGTATTTTCTGCGGATGGATTTGTCCGCAAACCATATTTTTAGAGATGGTTTTTCGAAAAATAGAATATTGGATTGATGGAGATAGAGGAAAACAAATCCGTTTAGAAAAACAACCTTGGAATGCCGAAAAAATTAAGAAACGACTATTAAAATGGTTCCTGTTTTTTATCATTTCATTTTTAATTGCTAATGTGTTTTTAGCCTATTTAATAGGTGGTGATACGGTTATTGATTATGTAACAGGTAATCCGTTAGATAATACAAACACTTTAATTTCTTTATTAATATTCACGGCAGTTTTCTACTTTATTTTCGCATGGTTTAGAGAGCAAGTATGTATTATAGCTTGTCCGTATGGTAGGTTGCAAGGTGTTTTATTAGATAATAAAACAATTAATGTTGCTTATGATCATGTGCGTGGAGAGGGAGAAACAGGAAGAGCAAAATTCAATAAAAAAGAAGATAGAGCAGCTAGTGGAAAAGGAGATTGTATTGATTGCTTTCAATGTGTAAATGTATGTCCAACAGGAATTGATATTCGCAACGGTACGCAATTAGAATGTGTAAACTGTACCGCTTGTATTGATGAATGTGATCATATGATGGAAAACGTTGGTTTGCCAAAAGGATTAATTCGTTTTGCAAGCGAAGAAAATATCGAAAAGAAAACACCTTTTAAATTTACGGCCAGAATGAAAGGTTATACTGCCGTTTTAGGAATTTTAATTGGCGTTTTAATAGGGATGTTATTTTTAAGAAATGATGTTGAAGCAACTATTTTGCGATTACCAGGGCAATTATATCAACATAAAGAAAACGGTGTTATCAGTAATATTTATACTTATAAAGTAATTAACAAAACAACAAAACAAATTGATGATGTAAGTTATAAGTTACTTTCTCATAAAGGAAAAATAGAAACGGTAACACATCAAAGTTTTGAGGTTCCGAAGCAAGGATTAGCAGAAGGAACGTTGTTTATAGAATTACATCAATCAGAAATGAAAAAAGAAAAAGTAAATCTTAAAATCGGAGTGTATAGTGGTAATAAGTTAATAGAAACCACTAAAACTAATTTTTTAGGACCAAGAAGTTATAGATAATAAATTGTCATTACGAGGAAGGATGACGAAGTAATCTCATTATAAAGAGCAGATTACTTCATTTTATTCGCAATGACGGTAAAAATAAATAACTGTCATTACGACAAAGTATGACGAAGTAATCTCATCATCAGTAAAAAGATTGCTTCATTTTATTTGAATAACATAAAAAACAACAAACATGAAACTAAACTGGGGCACGGGTATCGTAATCACAATTATTGCATTTATGAGTTTTATAATGTATTTCGTTATATCAATGAGTACTGGTGATAATTACAATCACGATTTGGTAACTGAAAAGTATTACCAAAAAGAATTAGAATTTCAAGAAAATATTGATGCAACAAAAAATGCAAAAGGTTTAAAAGAAAATATTATAGTAAAAAGAGTACCAGAAGGTTTAAAAATCTATTTTCCAACAGAATTTAATCCTACTGATATTAAAGGAAAAGTGTTCCTATATAGACCATCTAATAAGCAATTAGATTTTGAAATACCTATTTCAATTTCTAATACATATTTGCTCGTGCCTGAGAAACGTTTGTTAGGTGGTCGTTGGAACATTACAGTTTCATGGAGCTATGAAAATAAGACATATTTATATCAAAAAGAATTAATTTATTAATGTTTATATCTGCACTCATATTTGGTTTGGTAGGTAGTTTTCATTGTATTGGTATGTGCGGACCAATTGCTTTTATGTTGCCTGTTGATAGGACAAATAAGATAAAGCAGTTTTTTCAAATACTTAGTTATCACTTAGGGCGTTTATTTACCTATAGTTTAATTGGTTTGTTGTTTGGTTTTTTAGGGAAAGGTTTTTATTTCTTCGGATTTCAACAGCAACTTTCAATTATAGTAGGTATTTTAATGATTTTGGCTATTGTTTTACCAAAGGCTTTTCAGAAATATAATTTTTCAAAACAACTTAATAGATTTATTATGAAAGTTAAATCAGCTCTTGGAAAAGAATTAAAGAAGAAAGGAAACGATACTTTTTTTACAATCGGGTTTTTAAACGGGTTTCTTCCTTGCGGATTGGTGTATATGGCTGTTTTCGGTGCACTAACAACAACGAATGCTTTATCGGGAAGTTTATATATGTTTATTTTCGGACTGGGAACAATTCCGTTAATGACAGCAGTTGTTTATGTAGGTAATTTTGCCAACCGGTTAGTGCGAAAAAGAATTCAACAAGCAATTCCGTTTGTCGTTGTTTTTATAGGTGTTTTATTTGTATTACGAGGTTTGGGTTTAGGGATTCCTTATGTTTCACCATTACCTGTAACCAATTTAGTAAACACAGTACAAGGCTGCCATTAAGTTAATTACGTAGTGTAAATCTTCTTTATTCTGGTATAAATTTAGTAACTTTATAGGAGCAGTTAAACTTTAAAAAAAACACTTTATGAAAAAAATAATAATTCCTGTCGATTTTTCAATTCATTCAGAAAATGCATTACAAACAGCTGCTTTTTTAGCAAAAGAGAATAATGCGGAAATTGTGGTAGTTCATATGTTAGAATTATCAAGTTCATTAATTAATCAGTCAGATGAATCAGCTAATCAAGAAACTTTTTTTTATTTAAAACTAGCAGAAAAAAGATTTAACGAATTCCTAGCTAAAGATTATTTATCGAATATTAAAGTAACGCCGATAATTAAGCATTTTAAAATTTTTAGCGAATTAGATGAATTAGCCAAAGAAGAAAATGTAGATTTAATTGTAATGGGATCTAAAGGAGCCGATGGATTAAAAGAGATGTTTATTGGTTCTAATACCGAAAAAGTAATTCGCCATGCGCACGTTCCTGTAATGGTAATTAAAGAACAACCAATTATAAAAAAAATAGAGAAAGTAGTTTTTGCTTGTGATTTTACAAACGACGATGTATCTCCTTACATAGAAGCTAAAGCTTTTTTTAATAATTTAGGAGCTAAATTACAGTTAGTATATATAAATACACCTACTACCAAATTTAAAAATACCAAAGAATTAGAGGATGAAATGAAAGCATTTTTTGATAAAGCCAATGAAAGCGCTATTAGTATTAATGATGTTAAAATAATTTCTGATTATACTGTTGAAAAAGGAATTTTATATTTTGCAAATGCAAGCAATGCGGATATGATTGCTGTCGCTACTCATGGTAGAAAAGGTATTTCTCATTTCTTTGAAGGTAGTATCTCTGAAGATATTGCTAACCATAGTAAATTACCAATAGTTTCATTTAAAATTTAGTGTTCATCTAATTTTGTATCTTTTCCGATATAAAATAACTACAAAGATGAAACTAAGATTAATTACAATTTCAGCTTTAGTTTTTACTTGTTTTTTACAATCGTGTAAAGAAGAAGTAAAAACTAAAGTTATTTCTAAAGAAGAAATTTCGCAACATTCCAAAAAAGCAAATACCTTTTTCGATGAACAATTTAAAGGACATTTAAATCGTCATCCGATGGATCAAACCTACTTAGGTATTAATAAAGATGCAGATAAATGGAATGATATTTCTGATGCGTTTGCTAAAGAAGAATTAACGCATACCAAAAATGCATTAACATGGTTAAAAGATTCTTTAAGCTTAGAAAAATTAAACGCAAGTACTAAATTAAGTTACGAGTTATTTAAACAACAACTAGAGAATGAAATAGCAGATTTTAAATATCGTTTTCATACCTACCCAGTAAATCAAATGCACGGAATGCAATCTGAAATTCCAGCATTTTTAATAAATATGCATCAGGTAACGTCAACTAAAGACGCTGAAAATTACATTGCCAGGTTGCATAATTTAAAACCTTTATTTAGCCAATTAGTTATCAACTTAAAAGAACGAGAAAACAAAGGCATTATGCCTCCTAAATTTGTTTTTGCAAAAGTATTAGAAGATTCTAAGAACTTAATAAAAGGCAAACCTTTTGATAATTCAAACAAAACAAGCACACTATTAAACGACTTTACGAATAAAGTGAATAAACTAACGATTAATGCAGAAGAAAAACAAGCATTAATAGAGAAAGGAATTTTGGCTTTAAAAGAAGGTGTTTTACCAGCATATAAAAACTTAATATCAACTTTAGAAGCTCAGGAAAAAATAGCAACTACAGATGCTGGTTCATGGAAGTTCCCACAAGGAGAAGCGTTTTTTAACAATGCTTTAAAAAGAACTACAACAACGAACTTAACAGCAGAAGAAATTCATGAAATAGGTTTAAAAGAAGTAACTCGTATTCATGATGAAATGCGTGTTATAATGAAGAGCACTGGTTTTGAGGGATCTTTAAAAGAATTTTTCGAATTTATGAAAAAGGATAAGCAATTTTATTATGCCGATTCTAAAGAAGGAAGAAAGTCTTATATGAAAAAAGCAACTCATATGATTGATAGTATGAAAACTCGATTAGATGAGTTGTTTATCACAAAACCAAAAGCTAAGTTAGTGGTAAAAGCAGTAGAGTCTTTTAGAGAAAAATCTGCAGGAAAAGCATTTTATCAACAACCAGCATTAGATGGTTCAAGACCAGGTACTTATTATGCTAATATGTATGATATGGAAAGTATGCCATCTTATCAAATGGAAGCTTTAGCTTATCATGAAGGAATTCCTGGCCATCACATGCAAATAGCAATTGCGCAAGAGTTACAAGAAGTACCTATGTTTAGAAAATTTAGTAGCTATACTGCCTATATAGAAGGTTGGGGATTATATTCTGAATTTATTCCGAAAGAAATGGGTTTTTATGCAGATCCGTATTCTGATTTTGGGCGTTTAGCAATGGAGCTTTGGAGAGCTTGCCGTTTGGTTGTTGATACAGGTATTCATACTAAGAAATGGACACGTGAAGAGGGAATTAAGTATTACACTGATAATACTCCAAATGCAGAATTAGATGCCGTAAAAATGGTAGAACGTCATATTGTAATGCCAAGTCAGGCAACGGCTTACAAAATAGGAATGTTAAAAATATTAGAGCTTCGTAAAAAGGCAAAAGAAGCTTTGGGAGAATTGTTTAACATTCGTGAATTTCATGATGTTGTTTTAACCAATGGTCCGTTACCTTTAAATGTTTTAGAGAACTTGGTTGATGTGTATATCAACAATAAAAAAAAGTAAATAAACGGTACTTTAAATTTAACTGTTAAACAAAAAACTCGATACAATTAGTATCGAGTTTTTTAAGTTTATAAAAAGAAGCTTTTATTATTTAGCGCCTTCTTCAGCTTTTATACGGTTGATAAACTTGTTTAAGCGTTTACCATAATTAGAGTTTTTAACCTTATCGCTTAAATTATTATTAATAGTATCTAATAAAATAATATTAGCATCAAATAATTCAGTTAATGCAATATAAGGAGCAGCTTCACTATCGGCATTGTTTTTAGCAAACTGAGTCGTAAATAAAAAACGCTTACGTATCATTTTTTTGTAATCAGCGTCTAGTTTTGCAATTAGTTCTTCGTCATTTGCCTGACGAGCTTCTATATTTTGCTTAACAAAATCTAAACGTTGATCTTTAAACCTCTGATCAAAATCATGGTACTTATCCATTACTTCTTGATTTTTAGATCCTTTTATTTCTGGATTAAAACCAAATTCTTCTAATTTATCGTTGATAGTAATTTCTCCTTTTTCACCAAAAAACATTAATCTCTTTTCGTTGGTGTTTCCATCAAAAGTTAAATAGTACATTTCTGGAGACTCAACATTATCAGTTAAAATAAATTTATCATCACCTAATAATGCCACAGAATCTACAGATACGATTAACGTATCATTCATTTTTTGAAGATATAAAGTACCTTTTTTTAAACCTTTAATCTGACCTTTAACAATCATGTTTCCTTCTTTTTTAGAAGAACAAGCGAAAGCTAATATTGAAAACGCACAAATCGCGATAAGTTTTTTCATGTTATTTTAAATTTAGAGTTGCAAATATGCAGAATTCTCTTATAAAGTAGCAGATATTTCCATTAAAATTGTGCATAAAATTGCACTAACAGTTCCAATTGCATATCCGAATACTGCTAACAAAACACCAACGGTTGCTAATGAAGGATGAAACGCTTGTGCAACGATAGGAGCAGAGGCTGCACCACCAACATTGGCCTGACTACCTACGGCTAAGAAAAAATATGGAGCTTTAATTAATTTAGCAACTAAAATTAACAAACCAGCATGAATTGCCATCCAAACAAATCCGATAGCAATTAAACCAACATTGTCAAAAATCATAGTTAAATCCATTTTCATACCAATAGTTGCTACTAAAATGTAAATAAAAATACTTCCTATTTTACTAGCTCCTGCACCTTCGTAATTTTTTGCTTTTGTGTATGATAAAATAATAGCAATAATGGTTGAAATACTAATTAACCAAAAGAAGCTTGAACCTAAAAAGGTAAAGATATTACGCCAAGTTTCTGACTGAATTTCAGCAACTAGATCACTAAAAAACGAGCTTAAAAAAGAGGCTGCAAAATGTCCAAAACCAACAGTACCAAACGCAATAGCTAGCATAATCATAAAATCAGTTAGCGTAGGGTTTCTTTTAACACCTAATGTAAATTTAGACACGCGTTTTTTTAAATCTTCAATAGCAGAAGTATCGGCACCTAACCATTTATCAATTTTATCTTTTCTACCAATTCCGATTAATAATATAGCCATCCAAACATTTGCAATTACAATATCAACAAATACCATTCCGCCATATTTGGCAGGATTATATTGATAAATTTCTAGCATCGCCGTTTGGTTTGCTCCACCGCCAATCCAACTTCCTGCTAGTGTAGAAAGTCCACGCCAAACTGCATCAAAATCTGCGCCACCAACTGTTTCTGGAGAGAATAATGATATTAGTAATATAGCCAAAGGCCCACCAATTACAATTCCTATAGTTCCTGTAAAAAACATGATTAAGGCTTTATTACCTAAATTAAAAATAGCTTTTAAATCGATACTTAAAGTCATTAAAACTAAGGCTGCTGGTAATAAAAATCGACTAGCAACATAATATAATTGAGACTTTCCTTTTACAACTTCTCCAGCAGCACTTGTTGTTTCCCATTCAGGGGAAATAACTCCAAAAGTGGTGAAAATTGCAGGAATAAAATACGCCATAAAAAGACCCGGTACTATTTTATAAAATTTAGGCCAGAACCCATCAGTTTTAGATTCTGTATAAAATACAAACCCTAATGAAATCATTAAAATTCCGAATACAATTGCATCGTTTGTAAAAATTGGTGCGTTCATGTTTTAATTAGTTTTTTGCTAAAGTAGGTTTTTATTTCTTTTTACGATGATCTGAATTAAACACAACGCCTAAAAGTATTCTATCAAAATTTCCACCATTATTTACACTAATTTTTTGATACCCGATTTTTAATTTTGCTGCTTTTGAAGCTTTGTAAGAAAACCCAGCACCCAACCAATTTTGATTGTAAGCTTCATCATCAAAATCAAAAAATATTTCATTATATAAATAAGTACTCCATTTATCGTTTAAAGGATGGCTTAACCCGATTTGATAACGTAAAAAATGAGAAGTTATTGAACTAAAAAAACGTTGTTCAGCTCTTAAACGATGTGCAAAACCAAGTTTGTTTATTTTATGTTTTAAATTAAGGTCTTCATAAATACGGTGTTCATTTACATTTCCTCCATCAAGTTCAAAAGAGCTATCAGTGTTTAAATATGAATACCCTAAAGTAGCGCTTATATTTTTATTGATTTTGTAGCTACCACCTAATCTACCAATAAATTGTTGCAAGTCATCTCCAATTTCAAAAAAACGAAAATGAGCCATTGTTTTTAAACTAAACTTATCAGAAATTTGATGAGAACCGTTATACATATACCAAGCTCCTAATTCGTTTTGAGGATTGTTCTGAGCGGTGTTTTTTAAAGAAAATAAAATAATAAAAATAAAAATTGTTTTTTTCATAAGGTGTGTAATATTAAAATCTCCTACGATTTAGTGTAGGAGATTTTTTATTTAATTAAGTTTCAAAAATAATTAATTAATAGAAAAGGTACTAGTTTTTCTGAAAGGAGAGATTTCAATTTTTTCAACAGTCTCTTTATACTTTTTCCAATCTTCAGAAAAGAACATATTTGTTTTTTCTACTCCTTTATTGAAAGATGTTTTAAACTGATTTATTAATTGTTTTTCCGTTGCTGTTTGTTTGCCAAATCTACTGCCAACATACCAACGCGCAGTGCCAAAACGATTATTTATTGTAACTTCTGGGTTACGAGTAATTCCTTGCCTTTTATCAACTGTACCTAAATACATTGCTATTAAAGTATCAATTTTTTTAATGATTTCTTTTGATGCTTTTATTTCTATTTTGTATTTCTTTTTATCTTCTTTTGTGAATTTTGATTTTAAAGAAGTAACAGTGTTTTTGCTTTCTACTAATTGTTTTACAATAGTTGCCATTTTTTCTTGATAAGTTTCCAACTCTTTGCTAGCAACGTATTTTTGATTAATAGCTTCTTCAGATATTTGTAATCGAGGATCAAACTCAACATTAATATTTTGTTCAGAAACAGCATCGCCAAAAGTCATTCTTAATTTATAAACTCCCGGTTTTACAGTTACACCTCCAGGTTCTCTAGTTTGTTTCCTGGTTGTTCTAGAAGCTCTAGCAACACCTTTTTCTCTTAAATACCAAGTTGTTTTATGTAATCCGTTTTCTTTCGGAGTTTTAAACTTTAAGGTTCTTATTTTTCGAGCTCCATCAAAAATTTCGAGTTTAATAGAATCGTGTTTAATCTTGTTTTCATCTTTTTTAGAGTTCTCTACGCTGCTCGAACTGACATCTTTTTCCTTCTTTTTATCTTTTTTATCAACTTTCGGTTTATTGATGTAATACGAAATTTGCGCACCACGTTTTCTGTTTTCACCTTGATACATAGCATCGGCTCCAAACCTACTTCCTGTTGGTTGTTGGCTAGCAGATTGATAAGCTGTTGGTGGAGTAAATAACGTTAATCTCTTAGAAGTAACATTACTTTTAGCCATAGCACGTAACGGACGAATATCATCTAAAACCCAAGCAGCTCTACCAAATGTACCAATTACTAAATCATGCTCACGAGGATGAATTACTAAATCTTTTACAGGAACGGTAGGAAAACCGTTTGTCCATTTAGTCCATTTTTCACCAGCGTTTAATGAAATATACAATCCATCATCGGTTCCTAAAAACAATAAGTTTTCATTTTCTGGGTCTTCAATAATTGATAAAGTGTAGCTTTCTACATCGCTTTCATCAACAATACGTTGCCAAGTTTTTCCGTAATCTTTTGTTCTGTATGCGTAAGGAGTATAGTTAAAACGTCTATAATCATTGGCAACTAAAAGAGCTTCTCCTTTGTTTTTGTTAGATGCTTTTATTTGTGTTATCCAAGAGTTCTTAGGCAAATCTTTAATATTGTTAGCAACGTTTGTCCAAATTGCGCCACCATTTTTTGTGATGTGAACTTGTCCGTCATCAGTAGCAGCCCACAATACATCTTTTTCAAGCGGAGTTGGTTCAATAACTAAAACGGTACAGTGATTTTCGGCGCCTGTTGCATCCATAGTTAAACCACCACTTTCAGCTTGTTTTAATTTTTCTGGATTGTTGGTTGATAAATCTGGTGAAATTACTTCCCAAGTTAAACCTTTATCTGTCGATTTATGTACAAATTGACTTCCGAAGTAAATGGTTGAATTATCAAAAGGATCAATATTAATAGCCGAGTTCCAGTTGAAACGTAGCTTTACATTGGCATCTTTATGGGTTGGTTTTACATTGTAGTTATTTCCTGTTTGCCAGTCGTAGCGAGAAACAGAACCTTGCTGGCTCATCGTCCAACCATAACGCGAATCATCTTTATCAGGAACCACATCAAATCCGTCTCCAAAACTAATTTCTTGCCAATAACTATTTCTAATACCTTGTGCTTTCCATACATAAGCTGGTCCACGCCAAGAACCATTGTCTTGCATTCCTCCATAAACGTTATACGGAAACTCATTATCAACATTAATATGATAAAATTGAGCAACAGGAAGGTTTCCTATAAAACGCCAAGATTTCCCGCCATCCTTGGTAATATTTAATCCACCATCGTTACCATCAATCATAAATTTTCCGTTCTTCGGATGAATCCACCACGCATGATGATCGGGATGCACTCCGTTATCAACACCGTAAGCAGGCATTAATTGTTTGAATGATTTTCCGCCATCTTGCGAAACATTGATGTAGGTAAAAACAGTATATAATCTGTTTTCATTTTGCGGATCTACATAAATTTCAGAATAATAAAAAGGACGATTTCCAATACCAGGTTTATCGTTTATTTTTTTCCATTTAAATCCGCCATCTTCACTTTTATAAAGCGCGTTCTTTTTAGCTTCAACTAAAGCGTAAATCACATCAGGATTGTTAGGGGCAATGGCAACACCAATTCTACCTAATTCTCCTTTCGGAAAACCTTCTTTTTCGGTAATCTGTTTCCAGTTTTCTCCACCATCGTGTGTAATGTACATTCCACTTCCTTTTCCACCAGACTTAAAAAACCAAGGATCGCGTTTATGTTCCCACATAGAAGCAATTAATTTATTAGGATTTGACGGATCCATAATTAAATCGGCTGCGCCTGTTTTTATATTATTGAATAAAATTTGTTTCCAAGTTTTACCTCCATCAGTAGTTTTGTAAACACCACGCTCTTTGTGCTCACCCCAAGGCGAACCAATGGCACCAACGTACACAATATCAGGATTTGTAGGGTGAATAATTACACGATGAATATGGCGTGTTTTTTCTAATCCCATGGCTTTCCAGGTTTTACCAGCATCTAACGATTTGTAAATTCCGAAACCACCATTTAAACTATTCCTAGGGTTTCCTTCCCCAGTTCCTGCCCAAATAACACTTGGATTTGATTGTTGAATAGCTATAGCACCAATAGAAGCGGTTAATTCTTTTTCGAAAATAGGTTCCCATTTAATTCCGCCCGAAGTAGATTTCCAAATCCCTCCAGATGCAGTACCAACGTACATAACTTCGGGGTTCGTTTCTACAACATCAATGGTTGTTACACGTCCTGACATTCCTCCAGGGCCAATGTTTCTTGGTTTCATATTTTTAACTAAATCCATCGAAAATTCTTGAGGAAATACAAGCGATGCAATAAGTATAAATAGGATAGAAAATATTCTTTTCATTATAGTTAGTTAGATTAGCAGAACAAGTTACAAAATAGAAAATCACTCAATAATTCATTGAGTGATTTTAACATATTATTAAGAAATAAGATTGTTTATTATTCTTTCTTTTTAGGTTCGCGTTTAGCTTCCTTTAGCGCTTGCATAAGCATCCATTCTATTTGTCCGTTTGTAGAGCGGAATTCATCAGCAGCCCATTTTTCAATAGCTTTAATCATATCTTCGTTTACGCGTAGCGCAAATGCTTTCTTTTTTGCCATGGTTATTTTTTTACAAAAGAAACAACGGTTTTAATCAGTTTATCCGATAAAGAATAATCTGCAGAAAAATAAGAATTCATGTTATTTTCATCTTTATTAATATGTTTTAATACATGATTCATGTTTTCTATAATTACTAATTCAGACTTCGAATTAGCTGTATGTAATGTTTTTGCATCTTCTATTGATACTTGTAAATCTTTCGTTCCGTTAATAATTAATACAGGAATTTTTACTTTTTTAATTTCTTCGGATGGATTGTATTGCATCCAGCTTTTAAAAAAAGGTGTATTCTGTGGATTAAACATTGTTACTAAAGAAGGATTTACTTTTTTTATAGTACCAGTTTCTTTTAATTCTTTAAAATGTTCTTGTAGCGTAGTAACAATAAGCGGGTTTTTAGTTTTCATTTGATCAACTATTTTCTGATCGATAAAACCAGACGGACCTGCTAATGAAATGTATTTATTACTGTTTTTACTAGCTAACATTGCTACTAATGAACCTTGACTGTGACCGATTAAAACAATTTGTGAAAACCTGGTATCATTTTTAAAATGAGAGATTACTTTTTTTGCATCAGAAATAAAAGAATCAAACAAGATTCCCTTTTTTAATACTGCCATGTTTTTTTTATTAGCAGTTCTCTTATCGTAGCTAAAAAAAGCAATGTTGTGTTGGTTAACGCTATCGCGGAATTGTTTTATATAGTTGGCTTTAACATAAGGAAGTTGGTTTCCGTTTCTATCAACATTTCCAGAACCATGAATCCAAATTAATAACGGAGTTTTATCCTTAGAATATGTTAAGGTTCCTGGTAATTCAATTCCGTTATTTTTTATTAATATTTCTTCAGATTTTACTTGAGCAAAAGCAACTACAATACTAAAAGTATAAAAAATAATATGCGCAATTATTCTAATCATGATATTTTGTTTTTATAGGTTTCTAAAACACGAGTAGCCTCATTTTTTTTCTGAGAACCAATTAAGAATTTTTTACCATTTTTAAACTCGAATAAGATGCCAATATTTCCTTTTACAGAATAAGAGTTTAGCTTAATTCCCCATCCGCCGTAATCGATAATTGGTTTGTATTTTATCACTCGAACAGTTTTAATAGTTTCCCATTTAATTTTCTTAAATTTAGATTGAATAGGAGAAAAGCGATAATATATTCCGGTTTCATCTATTCTTGTTTTTAATTTTAAATAGAAGAAAAAAACCGTAACTAATAAAAAAAGACTACTAGTAATTATTAAAAAATTATTTGATGTAGGCTTGTTTCCGAAAGGAGTTTCTAAAATTAATTGTTGGTAAATACCATAGAAGAAAAATAAGTTTAAGCCTAAAAATAAAAGCCAAATCCACCATTGTGTAAAACGTTGTTCTTCTTTAAATATTTTCATTATTACCCGTTCTTATTGCGCTCAAATATTATACCTCCTGTACTTTGAAATATGTTATTTACAACCCAACCATCTCTTGCGTATTGATTTAATAGATCTTCGTACTTCTGAGTTCTGTTTCGTATTCCTAATTTTGGTTGTACTACTTTATATTCTTTCATAATATATTATTTCGTGTTGATTTTTTAATGACTTAAAGTTCCGGCGTTTACAACAGGGGACGCTTCTTTATCTCCACATAAAATAACTAATAAATTACTAACCATAGCAGCTTTACGCTCTTCGTCAAGCTCAACAATTTGTTTTTTATTTAGTTCTTCTAAAGCCATTTCAACCATTTCTACAGCGCCTTGTACAATTTTATGACGCGCAGCAACAATTGCTGTTGCTTGTTGGCGTTTTAGCATAGCACTTGCAATTTCTTGTGCATAGGCTAGATACCCAATTCGAGCTTCTAAAACTTCAATTCCGGCGATAGCTAAACGTTCTTCTAATTCTTTTTCTAAAGCATCGCTTACTTCATTTACACTAGAACGAAGTGTAATATCTTCATCGTGCCCTTCATCAGCAAAATTATCGTAAGGATACATGCTTGCTAATTTACGTACTGCTGCATCTGTTTGTACACGAACAAAATTTTCGTAATTATCAACATCAAAAGCTGCTTTATAGGTTTCGGTAACACGCCAAACTAAAATAGTAGAAATCATTACCGGATTTCCTAATTTATCATTAACCTTTAAACGTTCACTATCAAAATTACTAGCTCTTAACGAAATTGTTTTCTTTTTGTATAAAGGGTTTGCCCAGTATAAACCGTTTGCTTTTATGGTACCAACATATTTACCAAATAACAAAATTACTTTAGATGTATTTGGGTTAACTAAAATAAAACCAAATAAACCTATAAAGCCTATTAAAGAAGCTGGAAGATAAATAGGAGTTTTGTTTATTATAGCTATTATAATTCCTCCAAAGAATAATGTAAGTGCTATTAATAACATTAAATAACCATTTGCTGGTTTAATAATTTTTTCTGAATTCATAAATAATGTTTTATATTGATATTAAAATGATATCGTAAAGATATATTTATTTTTTTGTTAAAATAAAATTTCAGAGTAAATATTTTTATATGTTTGCAAAAAATAAATAATTGTTTACAATGAAAACTAAAATGTTATTAGTGTTTTTTGCTTTTTTTATAAGCCTTTCTATCATAGCAAATAATGATGATTTTTGGGGGCAAACTGGGCATCGTGCTACAGGAAAAATTGCAGAAGCTTATTTAAAGAAAAATGTAAGAAAAAAAATAGATAAACTATTACAAGGAGAAAGTTTAGCCTTTGTATCTACGTATGCAGATGAAATAAAATCGGATAGAAAAACGTTTGGTAAATATTCTACTTGGCATTATGTAAATATGCCTTTTGATGTTAAATACGAAGCGTCTGAGAAAAATCCAAAAGGTGATTTAGTTACCGGAATTAAAGAATGTGTAAGAGTCTTAAAAGATGAAAAAAGTTCGGTTAAAGACAAGCGTTTTCATTTAAAAATGTTAGTACATTTAGTAGGAGATCTTCATCAGCCAATGCATATTGGTAAAAGGGAAGATAAAGGAGGAAATACCCTTCAAGTTCAATGGCATGGAAAAGGATCAAACCTACATAGAGTTTGGGATACCGATATGATTGAAGGTTGGAAAATGAGTTATGTTGAGCTTGCTCATAACGCTAAAGATTTATCAAAAGAACAAATAAAACAACTTCAAAAAGGAAGTGTAGTTGATTGGGTACATGATACACACGCATTAACTAAAGAAGTATATGGGTCAGTTAAATCTGGAGATAAATTACGTTACCGTTATTCGTATGATTATTTTCCTGTTGTAAGAGAACAATTACAAAAAGGAGGTTTACGTTTGGCGAAATTATTGAACGAGATTTTTTGCTAAAAAATATTTTTTAAAAATAAAGTTAAAAGCTCGAAAGGTAATCTTTCGGGCTTTTTTGTTGTTAATGTTTCGTTAATTTGGCTAGTTTAAAATTATAATCAATTAGTTTTGAAAGAAATAAAGATGATACATGTATAAGTTTAGCATTTTAATATTTTTTATTTTGATATTCTCATCTTGTAAAAAGAAGCAAGAAGCAAAAGAAGCGTCAACAATTCAAAATGAAATAATTACATTAAATTATAATGAGTTAAAGCCGTTTTTGCATAAAAAAGATGATAAAACGTATGTGATTAATTTTTGGGCTACATGGTGTTTGCCTTGTGTAAAAGAATTGCCAGCTTTCGAAAAACTAAACAAAGAATTTAAAGATAAAAATGTTGAGGTTATTTTAGTGAGTTTAGACTTTTCAAAACAAATAGAGAGTAACCTAATTCCGTTTATAAAAGAGAAAGAAATAAAATCGAAAGTATTGCACTTCGAAGATAAGAACGAACAATTCTGGATTCAGGATATAGCAGATAGTTGGTCGGGATCAATACCTGCAACACTTATTTATACTAAAAATAAGAGAAAGTTTTACGAGCAATCGTTTCATTACGAAACCTTAAAGAATGAATTACAAACCTTTTTAAATTAATAAATATGAAAATTTTTAAAATAATATTAATTTGTATTGTTATTGCTACAGTTTCAGCATTTACAATAAATGAAGCAAAAGGATATAAAGTTGGAGATGTAGCGTCAGACTTTAACCTTAAAAATATAGATGATAAGATGGTTTCTTTAGCTAGTTTTAAAGATGCTAAAGGTTTTATTGTTGTATTTACCTGTAATATGTGTCCGTATTCTGTAGCAAACGAAGATCGTTTAAATGCTTTAGATAAAAAATACAGTAAAAAAGGATATCCAGTAATTGCTATCAATCCAAATGATCCAGAAGTATCAAAAGGAGATAGTTTTAATGATATGAAAATTCGCTCAAAAGAAAAAGGATTTACTTTTCCTTATTTGTTTGACGAAGGTCAAAAAGTATACCCAATGTACGGCGCAACAAAAACGCCACATGTGTATATTTTAAATAAAACAGCAGGTAAATTAATTGTTGAATATATAGGGGCCATTGACGATAGTTCTAGAGACGAAAGTAATGTGTCTGAACGTTTTGTAGAAGATGCAGTAGATGCTTTGTTAAAAGGTAATAAACCTGCTAAAAAATACACCAGAGCAATAGGTTGTTCAGTTAAAGATAAAAGATCTTTAAAGTAATAATAGCAAATTTATAAACTCTTTAAAAGAATAAAATACTACCTAAAGACTATATTAAAATTATAGTTTATAGGTAGTTTTTTGTTTTTACCTTTGGTGTGTAAAATGATAAAGAAGTATAGATGTTAGATTATGTAATAATTGGAGGAGCACAAGCAGGATTATCGATGGCTTACCATTTAAAAAAAATGGGAAAAAACTTTGTAGTTATTGATGGTGAAAAAGAAATTGGTGCTTCTTGGTTAAATAGATGGGATTCTTTAAAGTTATTTACACCTACAGAGTACAATCATTTGCCAGGTATGAAGTTTAATGCCTCAAAAGGACATTATCCAACCAAATTTGAGGTTAGTAATTACTTTAAATTATATGTACAAAAATTTGAGATTCCTTTACAATTAGATACGTTAATTACTTCTGTAAGAAAAAATGATAAAGGGTTTTATGTTTTTCATAAAGATGGAGAAATTCAAGCCAATAATGTAATCATTGCCACAGGGCCGTTTCATATTCCTTATACCCCTCCTTGTCATACAAAAATATCAGAAACCATCTCTCAAATGCATAGTAACTACTATAAAAGAGTAGATCAATTACAAAAAGGAGATGCGTTGGTTGTTGGCGCAGGAGATTCTGGATATCAAATTTTAGATGAAATTTCAAAAGATACAAACAGAACCGTATATTTTTCAGGAAATACAAATGTAAAATCATTACCGCAGCAATTTTTAGGTAAAACACTTTGGTGGTGGTTTACACTAATAGGTTTTTTAAGTTATAGTAAGTATAGTTGGATAGGTAAACGAATTAACTCATCTGTACAGCCAGTGATTGGGACTGATGTTAAAGAAATTTTATCAAGAAAGAATGTTATCGCTGTTGGAAGAACAAAAGATGCTTTAAGTACCGAAATAAAGTTCGAAAAAGATAAAATATCAACGATTAAAAACATTGTTTGGGCAACTGGATATCGCCCAAATTTTAAATGGATAGAAGGTTTGGAGTTAGATGAAGACGGTTATCCAAAAAATTATAGAGGTGTAAGTAATATAGAAGGCTTATATTTTATAGGTTTACCTTGGATGTTTACTCGTGGTTCTGCAACTTTAGGAGGCGTTTCTAAAGATGCTAGTTATTTGGCAAATATTATTAGCAAGAAAAAATAAATTTTAAGAGTATGCAACAAACTACCAATACTATTTTAATGGTTCGTCCGGCTAGTTTTAGAATGAACGAACAAACAGCTATAAATAATTATTACCAACAAGAATTGGCTGGTATGCTGCCCGCTACAATTAATGCAAAAGCACAACAAGAATTCGATGCTTTTGTAATTAAATTAAAAGCTGTAGGTGTTAACATTATCATTGTTGAAGATACTAAAGAACCAGACACTCCAGATGCTTTGTTTCCTAATAACTGGGTTTCTTTTCACGAAAACGGTGATGTTGCTATTTATCCGATGTTTGCAGAAAATAGGCGCTTAGAAAAACGAGAAGATATATTAGAAACATTAGAAGAAAAAGGTTTTGAGATAAAAAATGTAATTGATTATTCTGAAGCCGAAGAAGAAGGTGTTTTTTTAGAAGGAACCGGAAGTATGATTTTAGATCGTACAAATAACAAAGCATATTGTGCTTTATCGCCAAGGGCGGATGAAGAATTATTCATCGAGTTTTGTGAAGATTTTGAATATACACCTGTAGTATTTACAGCAAACCAAACTATAAACGAAAAACGAGAAGCTATTTACCACACGAATGTAATGATGTGTGTGGCAGAAAATTTTGTTATTATCTGTTTAGATGCTATTGACGATAAAAAAGAGAAAAAAAATGTATTAAAACATTTAAAATCTGATAAAAAAGAAGTTATAGCTATTACCGAAAAGCAAGTAAATGAATTTGCAGGTAACATGTTACAAGTAAAAGGAGCTAATGATGAGCGCTTTTTAATAATGAGTTCATCAGCATATAAATCCTTAACAAGAGAACAGTTACAAAAAATAGAAAAACACAATGCAATTATTCATTCACCATTAGATACAATAGAATTTTGCGGAGGCGGAAGCGCACGCTGTATGATGGCAGAAGTTTTTTTAAAATAATTAGAGTTATTTATACTAAAGAAGGCAATAGTACGTTTAACATTACTTAAACTATTAAAAATAATAAATAATGAAAAAAATATCCCTTCTATTAACTGTCGCAATTATTGCTACATCTTGTGTTTCTAAAAAAAAGTATGTTGAGTTAGAGCAACGATATACAAATACTAAAGGTACTCTTCAGAAAACAACATTAGAAAAAGAAGAACTAGAAGCTAAGTTTGCTAAGATTGAAAAAAGAGTAGACAACTACAATACCAAAATAAATTCTTTAAAAGGAATTAATTCAAACCTTAAAAAAGAGAATGATGTAAAATTAGATATGGTTGAAGGAGCTGTAATCTCTAATTCTATGAAAGTTAAAATGCGTAAAACTTTAGCAAATGTTGATGCTGCTGAATTAGCAGAAGCAAAAACATTAAAGGATTCTATGGATTTAGCAGTTTCTTACAAGCTTAAAAAATCAATTAATGTTCCTGAATTACAAAATTCTGATGATATTAATGTAAATATCGATAAAACGGTAGTAATGATATCTATCTCAGATAAAATGCTATTTAGAACAGCTAGTTATAAGGTAAATAGCAAAGCATACAAAACATTAAAGAAATTAGCAGAAATTATCAAGTCAGAACCAAGTATGGATGTAATGATTGAAGGGCACACCGATTCAAGAAAAATTCATAATGATGTAATACAAGATAATTGGGATTTAAGTGTAAAAAGAGCTACATCAATAGTTCGTATTTTAGAAAAAAAATACGGAGTTAATCCTAACAGATTAATCGCTTCGGGTAGAGGTTCATCTTTACCATTAGTAGATAATAAAACAAGCTCAAATAGAGCTAGAAATAGAAGAACTAAAATTGTTATTTTACCTAACTTAGATAAGTTTTTTGGTTTATTAGCTGAAGAAGAAGTAATTCAGCCATAATATATAATTTATAACAAAAAAAACCTCCGATTTTAATCGGAGGTTTTTTTTGTTATAAATTAATGTAAGAAAGATTAAATAACTACAGGTTTATAGTTTTTATAATACTGCATTAAAATAAAAGAACAAATAACTGAAGAAGCAATTCCTTCAATAGCTAAGGCGAAAACAATCAAACCAAGACTTAAATTTTGTCCCCAGAAAGCAGAATCTTCTAAGATATTTATAAGAGAAGGATTTATAAAATCTACATAAAATATTAGTCCTATAATTGTAAATCCAACAGCAACAATAGAGGTTCCTATACCAACAGAAAAATTATTAAAATATAAAGACTCTCTATTGGCAGTGATATTTGTTTTTATAGCATTGTTTATTCCCCAAAGTACAAAGGCAAAGTTTAAGAAACGTAATTCAGAAACTTCATCCAGACCTAATATTTTCATCAATAAAAAAAAACCTACAATTCCTGCAAAAATTAATAAAGCATTGTTAATTATTATTTTAGTACTACTCATAACACGGTGTTTTAAATTAACATATGCTTAAAAGTACAAAATAAATACATGAAAGTCAACTAATTAAAGTAATGCTTCTTTTAAAATAGTAATTGGGTGTTTTGCTATACGTTTGGTTCCGTCATAAATTTGATGACGACAACTTGTTCCTGCTGCAGCAATTTCTGTTGTTGTAGCGCAGTTTCTAATTTTAGGAAACAAGGTGTCTTCACCAACTTGCATACTTACTTTATAATGCTCTTTTTCGTATCCAAAACTACCAGCCATACCACAACAACCTGTATTCATGATGGTAACTTTGTAGTTTTTCGGAATATTTAACATCGTAAAACTAGCGTGTGTTGTTGATAATGCCTTTTGATGACAGTGCCCATGAATTTTAAGCTCCTTTCTTTTTAAAGTAAACAAAGAGGTATTAATGTTATCTTTTTTTATTTCAGAAGCTAGAAACTCTTCAATAGTAAAAACATTTTTAGCTATTTTTTCTGCAGATGATTTATCATCCGCCAAGCGAATGTATTCATCTCTAAAAGTTAAAATAGCAGAAGGTTCTATTCCTATTAACGGAGTTTCTTCAGAGATTTTATTTTTAAAAATAGTAATATTTTTATTAGCAAATTCTTTGGCTTCTTTTAAAAAACCTTTAGAAATATGACTACGACCGCTTTCTTCATGATTGTTGTATTTTACTTGGTAGCCTAATTTTTCTAAAACGGTTACAGCATCTTTACCAACTTCGGCATCGTAAAAATTGGTAAACTCATCATTGAATAAATAAATAGTTTTTTTAGAAGATTTATCGTTTGTACTCGGAGTTATAATTTGTTTGTTTAGCCATTTATTTAAAGGCTGTTTTGCTAATTTAGGAACCGAGCGTTGTGTTGCAACTCCCATTATTTTTTTAGCCAATAATGTATTGGTTAAAAAGTTTGTTACTTTAGGAAACTTACTTCCTAATTTATTATATTTTGCATTATTTGCAAATAATTTACTGCGAAAAGAATAACCGTTCGTTTCTTGGTATTGATATAAAAACTCAGCTTTCATTGAAGCAATATCAACATTACTAGGGCATTCTGTAGCACAAGCTTTACAGCTTAAGCAAAGATCTAAAACCTCTTTTAGTTCTTTAGAGTCGAATTTATTTTTGGCAGTGTTGTTTGTTAAAACTTCACGCAGCATATTGGCTCTTGCTCGTGTAGTTTCTTTTTCGTTTTTGGTGGCTCTGTAACTAGGACATAATGTTCCGCCTGCTTCAGGAGATTTACGACAATCACCAGAACCGTTACATTTTTCAGCCAATTTTAAAATACCTTCGCTTTCAGAAAAATCTTGTAATGTTTTTATAACAGGTTCTTTTCTGTCGATTTCATAACGTAAGTTTTTATCCATCGGAAAAGCATCTGTAATTTTTCCTTTGTTAAATACGTTGTTCGGATCGAATGCTTTTTTTATTCGGCGTAATAATTCGTAGTTTTTAGCACCTATCATTAACGGAATAAACTCTGCGCGCACAATTCCATCTCCATGCTCACCACTAAAAGAACCTTTATATTTCTTTACAAGTTGAGCCGTTTCAGTAGTTATCTTTCTAAATAAAACAACATCTTCCTGTTTTTTTAAATTTAATATCGGGCGTAAGTGTAATTCACCAGCCCCAGCATGTGCATAATACACGGCATCTTGCTGATATTTATCCATTATTTGGGTAAACTCTTCAATGTATTCAGGTAAGTCGTTTAAAGCAACTGCAGTGTCTTCAATACAAGCAACCGCTTTCATATCTCCCACAATATTACCTAGCAAACCTAAACCAGCTTTACGCAAATGGTGAACTTTTGCAATGTCTTCTCCGTATACTTTCGGATAATGATATCCGAAGTTATTTGTTTTTAAATCTTCTGTTAATTTATCTGCTTGTACTTCTGCTTCTTCAAGGGTGTTTGCAGAAACTTCTAGCATTAAAACAGCTTCAGGATTGCCTTGTAAAAAGAAACGATTTTTAGCTTGTTCTCGATTGTTTTTAGTGCAATCTAAAATTACTTTATCCATCAATTCACAGGCGTATAACTTGTGATTCATAGCTGTTACCGTTGCTTTTAAACTTTCGTTCACGCTGGTAAAATGCGGACAAACCATAATACTATAAGTAGGAGGTAAGTCGTTTAATTGAATGGTAATTTCAGTAGAGAAAACTAATGTTCCTTCACTACCAGATAAAAATTTTGCAATATTAATAGTAGGCTCTTTTCCACAGAACAAATCAGAGGTTAAGAATTCATCTACAGCATAACCAGTATTTCGTCTGTGAATTTCTGGTTTCGGAAATTCATTTATTATTTCTTGTTGAATTGCTTCTTGAGAAAGCTCTGTATAAATGGTTCTGTAAATTTTACCTTCTAAAGAGTTTTCTATTTTTTTTTGATTGAATTCTTGCGAAGTGATTTCGGCAAAAAGAACATTACTTCCGTCAGATAATAATCCTTCAATAGCTACTACTTTATCGCGTGTTACTCCGTAACGAATAGAAGTACTTCCTGATGAATTATTTCCTACCATTCCGCCAATCATGCAGCGGTTAGAGGTTGAGGTGTTTGGGCCGAAAAATAATCCAAAAGGCTTTAAGAACCTGTTTAAATCATCTCGTATAATTCCTGGTTGAACAGTGATGGTTTTTTGTTGCTCATCAAAAGCTAAAATATTGGTAAAATGTTTAGAAACGTCAACAACAATGCCGTCGCCAACACATTGACCTGCTAAGGAAGTTCCTGCGGTTCTCGGAATTAAAGTAGTGTTATTTTTTGTAGCAAAAGTAATTAAGGTTTTAAGATCTTCACTATTCTTCGGATAAGCTACAGCTAACGGAATTTTATGATAAACAGATGCATCCGTAGCGTATAAAGTTTTATGTAAATCATCAAAAAATAATTCACCTTGTAAACTCTTTTCTAAATCTAGTAATTGTGTTGTGTTTGCCATTATCTAAGCACCTAAAAGGTTTATAGTATTGTTTTTAAATAGTAATATTGATCGTTCTCGGTAACTTCATTTTCGTTAATTACTACTTTGTGTTTAAAAAAGGGAGCATTTAAAACCATGGTGTGATATTCTCCGTTTTCCCCACAAATATCAATATTTAATTTGTTTTTTAAATCGTTAATAGATTTTTCGTCAAGGGTTTTACCAATCCAATTGCTATTTAAATATTCTTTTTTTACTAATGAAAAAACTACCTTAAAATCATTTGTAATTAATTCATTTAGTAAATAGGCTCTTTCTTTTTTCCATAATGGATTAAATACTTTCATGTCAGATTTTAGCGAACATTCTTCAATCCAATTAGTATGTCCGTCAACTTCATCAATATCACCAGTAATTAAAGTGTTAACCTTATAGAGCTCTTTTAATTGCTGAATAGTATTTTCGTAACTTTCTTTTATTGGTGCTATTACGGTTATTAATAAATGCGGAATACCAATAGCTTTCACTTGTTTTTTTATTAAGTGAATTGGGTGTGCTTTAAAGTCAGGGTTTTTTGGAGCAAAAGTTATTAAGTGTGTAATAGTGTAACCTGCTTGTTGCGCCTTAAAAAAAGCCAAAGCACAATCTTTTCCACCTGTCCATAAAACTGCTGCTGTTTTATTTGTCATTATTCTATTGGTATATTTCTCTTAAAACAAGTGTCAAAACAAATAAAAGTATCGGTTCCGGCTACACCATTTATCAAATGAACTTTATCATACAATATTTTTTGTAAATGTTCATTATCAGTAGCGTATACTAATATAAAAATAGCATAAACGCCTGATACAAAATTACATTCAGTAATTTCGGGTATTTTTTTTAACTCATACATTACGTCTTTTGCAAAACGAGCTTCACGCAAACGAATGCCGGTATACGATTTTGTTTTGTAACCTAATTTATTTTCCTCTAAAATAAATTCAGCATTCTTTATAACACCTTCTGCTGTAAGTTTTTTTATACGTTGATGTACTAAAGAATTAGAAACTTTTAGTTCTTTAGCTATTTGTGAATAAGCTTTACGAGCATCTAATCTTAGTTTTGATAATATTTGTTTATCTATATAATCAAATTGGTTTTTCAAATGAATGGTTTTGTTTTATTAATACAAACTATAAAGATAGGAGCTTTTTAGTAAGTAAGAAGAGTTTTTTTAACTGTTAAACATTAGGTGTTTATTTTTTTTAAGCATTTTTCAATTGTTTCGTTTTGGATATTTACATACCATGTCATTAAGTTGTAAACAGGCTGACCTAAATCTTTTTCAAACAACGATTGATTTGAGCTTCCTTCATACTCATGCCTAGCATCTTCTGTACCTAAGTTTGAAGCAAAAATTCCTGCAGCACTTACTGGAAGAAAATCTTCATAAACCATAGGCTCTATAGTTAAATATCCATCTTTTAATAATTGATTAATATCTGATTTTGTATATGTTTTTTCTTTTGATAATTTTTTTATTTTATTTGTAGTGAAATAGTGAAAATAGGCTAAACCTTCTTGCTGCAATTCTTTATAAGTATCAGGAAAAATTTTAAAATTTTCTTTTAATAATAAATTGTATTCTGAAGCATTTTTAGCATTTGGAGACCCGCCAATTTTTTTACGTGTTTTACTTAATAACTCATTATATAAGTCTTGTCCTTTTTGGGTTAATGCCACACCACGTTGTTCAATCTCGCCAAAACGAGCTTTATGTTGTCCTGTTTTTTCAGTTCCGATTTCATCCTTAAAAATAACTTTCTCTGTTAATGCTTTAAAACTTGTTTGGCGCAGTAATATTGGGCATTTTCTAGTAGGAGGTCCTTCAATATTGTCTTTTGGAGTAATATTACGAGCAGCCATACTATTTTGCACTTTATCTATGTCTAAAGTTCTTGGGGTTAGGTGGTTTATGTGAGGTCCTTTAAAAGCAACTACATCTGCAATTAATCTGTGCTGACCAAGCAGTGCTTCGTACATTTTGTAATTTACGGTTGCCGTATCATGCCATTGAAAAGTTTGTAATGCTTCTTGAATAAATGTCTCGGCATCTTCTTTGTTTAATCCCCCCTCATTTTCATTTTTTTCAATTAATTCTAGTGCTTTTTTTGTGAAAATTTGACGGTTTTGTAAAATAGTTTCAATATTGTCACGAAGTTTTTTATCAGTAATTAAGTCTAAACGTAATAAAGAAGTAAAAACTCGAAAGGGAGCTTGATTAAGTGTTGTATTTTCTATAGCTCTAAATGCTGTTGAATGAACAGGAACACCAGCGGTAGCTAAATCATAATAGCCAAGAGGAAACATTCCCATAACTTTAAATAGGCGTCTCATTGTAAATAACTCATACGGTTTACCTAAACGAATTGCTCCGTGCCTCTCCATATTTAATCGAGTAATTTCTCCAGTACTTTCTAATTGCTCTTTTATTTCTTTAGATTCTGAAATTACACTGTTATTAATTTCATGAACTAAATCAAGTAATTCACCGTAAAGAGGAACTTCATTTTTATACATGTCAGACATAAGCTTAGAGAAACGATTACGGATGTACTCAGCTGAGACAAATGTTTTTTCTTTGTTTAAATCTTGGCTTGTATTTATTAATGACATAATTTATTTAAATTTTATCACAAAATAAATAAATTTAATCTTTAATGCGTGTTTTAAGAGTGAATTTTACTTTGTAGAGGTTAATTATGTGTTAATTATATTTTTTAAGTGTGGGTTTTTAGAGATAAAAACAATTTTTATAGGAAATTTGGTTTTAAAAAATCAAATTGACTTAATCTTTAATTGAAGCTTTATTAGCTATAAATAAAGATTATTAAATTACCATTTTAATAATCGATGAAAAAAATTGTAGAATAATTGACTAGGAGGATAGAGTGTTTAAGGAGTATAAATATAATATTATTGT
>CAXHZZ010000024.1:0-30163 GCA_964021635.1 uncultured Tenacibaculum sp. | reverse complement strand
CAGCTAAATATTTAGGATTAGAAAGCGAACAACGTTTAATTGGTGGTGGAGTTTCTGCATGTGCTACTTGTGATGGTTTCTTTTATAAAGGACAAGATGTTATTGTCGTTGGAGCTGGAGATACTGCTGCCGAAGAAGCAACTTACTTAGCAAACATTTGTAATAAGGTTACTATGCTAGTGCGTAAAGATCATATGAGAGCTTCTAAAGCAATGCAACACCGTGTAAATAAAACTGATAATATTGAAGTATTATACAATACAGAGCTAGATGAGGTTTTAGGTAAAGACGTTGTAGAAGGTGTTCGTGTTGTAAATAACCAAACCAATGATAAAAAAGATATTGCCGTTACTGGTGCTTTTATAGCGATTGGACACAAACCAAATTCTGATTTATTTAAAGGTGTTTTAGATATGGATGATGTAGGTTATTTAATAACTAAAGGAAAATCTACTAAAACAAATTTACCAGGGGTTTTTGCAGCTGGTGATATACAAGATAAAGAATACCGTCAGGCAGTTACTGCGGCAGGATCGGGTTGTATGGCAGCTTTAGATGCTGAGCGCTACTTAGGTGCTTTAATATAGTAGCATTGTTATAATATAAAAAAGAGCTTACATTTATGTAAGCTCTTTTTTTATATTAATATTTTTGTTCTTCTATTGATTTTGTAATAGTCGATTCTGTAGTTCCTGTATGTTTGGTTGTTTTACTCTCAATAAGCATAATCAAACATTCTTTTTCTGCAGATACGCGATGATTTACGCCTTTTTTAACAACAAATAAATCCCCTTTAGTCATTGTAAAACTTGGCTCGTTTTCAATTTCCATTAATAAAGAACCTTCAGAAATAAAAAACAGTTCATCTTCGTTTTTATGATTATGCCAAGGAATATCTTCTCCTTTAATCTTCGCTAATTTTACATATTGATCATTAACTTCGGATATTATTTTAGGAGAAAAATAATTTTCTATAGTTTTAAATTCGGCCTTTATATTCATGACAAGAAGATTTTAGCTAGATGCTTTTTACAAAATCTAAAAACACTTTTTTATGACGGTCAAGATCCATATCAGGAGAAAGAGACACACGAGCAATATAATCTTTGTCACCTTCTTTAGTGGTTCCTTGTGTTGATGTTGCAGGTATCGTCCAATAACAACCTTTTAATTGTCCGTAACTTACACAGTATTTGCTTTCATTCGGAATCTCAGTAATCATTAAATTGATTAACTTTAAATTTAAAGCTCTTTTATAGGTTTCTCTTTCTTCATCAGAATTTCCTTTTGTAGGAAGATCTAAAGAAAAAACAGAAGGAGTAAAGCCTTGTTTAGCTAATTCTTCTGAAACAAAATTAATTTTAGCAGCAGGTAAAACCTCCTGAATAAAGTTTACAAATTCACGAGTATTTTTATAAGCATCTATAATTCGTTGATTCATAGAAGGCATTTGCTTTGCTAATATTTCATATTGAAACTCTGTTGCCTCATTATCGCAAAGGTTTAAATGCATTTCTATTTTATCTATCAATGCAGTTGTTTTTTCGTTACCAATACAATAACCAGCAGTACATTGCCCTCCACTAGGAAATTTAGATCCACTAGCAAAAGAAATTGTTCTTACAGTTGATAGAATTTCATTTTCACCTAAAAAATGAACATTCGGACAAAATGTTTGATCTAGAATAAAAACAGGATCAATAGCTATTTCTCCAGTTGGTGTTATACGTTTTTTGCTTAAAACTTCTTTTAATTCAATAAGGTTAGGAACTTCAACTCTAGGGTTTGTAGGTATTTCAGCAATAATATACGGAACAGCATCTTGGCTAGCGATTTTAGCCAATACAATTTCAATACTCTGTACCATGTCATTATCACCATCTACCGGTAAATCTACAATTTCAACATTTTTAATACAGGCAGCAACACGTCTTGCTTGGTCATTTGTTCCTCCATAGCAATTAGGTGGTACAATTATTTTAATATCTTTACCAGCATGTTTCTCTAGGGCGTCATGTATCAGTCCCATTAAAATAGCATACTGAATAGATAATCCGCTTGATGCTACTAATGGTTTTGTATTTGCTCCAGTAATTTTTTTAATAGAATTTAAGACACTCGTTTTATTTGAGCTATCAATTTTTTCATTTTCAATGGATGTTTTGCTAGTTAAAGCTTTTAAGGCCATAAGAGAATTACTAGGCGTCATAGCAACAGTTTCTCTTCTTCTTACATGTTGAATATCTGACATATAACTTTCGTTCTTCTCGCCGTTTACAACTAAAACACTTCCTATTTGAGAATGAATATTGATAAAAAAATCAATAGCAGTATTTAAGTTAAGTGAACCAATTTCATCTTGTTGAGAAATGAATATTGTGCTACCACCAAATTCAGGAATTTCAGTTGTTTC
This sequence comes from uncultured Tenacibaculum sp., assembly GCA_964021635.1. Lineage (GTDB taxonomy): Bacteria > Bacteroidota > Bacteroidia > Flavobacteriales > Flavobacteriaceae > Polaribacter. The sequence continues at coordinate 27,750 of CAXHZZ010000024.1, read as the reverse complement.
TTTAACTTGCCTCAAATCAAATTTATAACCATAAACATGCTGAATAGTTTCAACATCAAAACAGTTAGGTAACTCTCCCTTATAAACTATTTGAGTTTTTTTATTTTCTAATAAATTTTTTCTTAAGATTGCTAAAACAGGAACAGTCTTAGAATCAAAACTAATTACGTTTTCTGATTTAAGGTTATTTAAATTGGCAATTCCCCATTCTAAAACACAAGACAACGGATGTCCTAAGCGAATATAATCATATGCAGTTGGTAACTGATCAAGTGCTTTTAATTCAGAATTATTATTGCTGTATAAGGTTCCAAACTTTTCTAAAAATTCTGTTTTTGCTAATTCCTCATTATAAATATCTAATCGATGTGTGGTAATATTTAACCAGCCTGTTGGCATATTTTTTAGTACATCTTTAATATAATTTACTATTTTATTCTCTTGCATAATATTCACTTTTAAATAGGTTGCAATATACGTTAATTAGATTTTTTTTAAAATATTGCAACATGTTTTGTTAAGCTTTGTTTATCGCTTATTAACGTTGTTTTATTAATATTTTATAAGTAGTCAAATAAGAATAGTTTACTTACAGTTGTTATTGTTTTATTTACACAGTTTTAGATTTATAATTTTTGTTTAAATAGATATTTAAGTAATCATCATAAAAAAAGACCGTCAAAAATTAATTTGACGATCTTTAAACAAACAACTAAATTCTAAAACCTATAAAGTTTAAGAAGATTTTAAATCAGTAATTAGCTATTACAGTTAGATAGTAAATTGTTACACTAACAACTTTTGGCTAATCATGAAATATATTATTACCTAATTCCTCTAGGAGGATTAGAAGCAGTACTTATTTTCTGCTTTTAATTTTTCTGCAATTGTGTTACGTAACTCAACTACGTTAGGGTAGTTTGCGTACTTTGTAAAACGCTTAAGCCCCATTAACATCATGCGTTGCTCATCTCCTTCAGCAAAAGAAACGATTCCTTCTTTAGCATTCTTAATAATAGTTTCTACAGCATTGTATAAATATAATTGAGACATTGCAATTTGCTCTTTTTGAGAAGCTTCTCCAGAACGTTTTGCGTTCTTTTCAGTTCTTAAAATAGCAGATTCAGCCATATAAACTTTAATTAAAATATTAGAGGCAGCTGTTAATAATTGTTGGTGCTGCTCTAGTTCAGTACCGTATTTCTGAATAGCACCTCCGGCAACCATTAAGAATACTTTTTTAAGCTTTGCGATAATTTCTTTTTCTTCAGCAAATAACTCTGAATAATCTGGAGTATCAAAAGAAGGAATACCTAATAATTCGTTACCAACAGCTGTTGCTGGTCCTAATAAATCAACATGACCTTTCATTGCTTTCTTTACTAACATACCAACAGAAAGTAATCTGTTAATTTCGTTAGTTCCTTCGTAAATACGAGCAATACGAGCATCTCTCCAAGCAGACTCCATTGGAGTTTCTTCTGAGAATCCCATTCCTCCAAAAATTTGAATTCCTTCATCAGCACAAGCTTGTACATCTTCAGAAACAGCTACTTTTAAAATAGAACATTCGATAGCATATTCTTCAACACCTTTTAATTCAGCTTCTTGATGACTGCTTCCTGCTGCTTCACGCATTGAAATCCTGTCTTCAATATTTTTAGCAGCTCTATACGACGCAGATTCACCTACGTAAGAATTAGTTGCCATTTCAGCTAATTTCATTTTTATAGCACCAAACTCTGCAATAGGAGTTTTAAATTGCTTACGTTCTGTAGCATATTGAGTAGCGTAAGTGATTACTCTTCTTTGAGAATCTAAACAAGCAGCAGCTAATTTAATACGACCTACATTTAATGCATTCATAGCGATTTTAAAACCACCACCACGAGTAGACAACATATTTTCTACAGGTACTAAAGTATCGCTAAAGAATACTTGACGCGTAGAAGAAGCACGAATACCTAATTTGTGTTCTTCTTCACCTAAAGTTACTCCGTTAGGATTTGCTTTATCATACTCTAAGATAAAACCAGTAATATTTTTGTCATCACCAATACGAGCAAAAACGATAAAAATTTCAGCAAAACCTGCATTCGAAATCCACATTTTTTGACCGTTAATTTTATAATGTTTTCCGTCTTCAGTTAACTCGGCAGTTGTTTTACCAGAGTTCGCATCCGATCCAGCACCTGGCTCTGTTAAACAGTAAGCACCAAAACGCTCACCCATTGCTAAAGCAGGAACAAATTTTTGTTTTTGTTCTTCAGTACCATATAAAGTAATTGGCATTGTACCAATACCTGTATGCGCACCAAAAGCAGTACTAAAAGAACCTGTACCACTTGAGATATAATCACAAGTTAACATGGTAGAAACAAACCCCATTCCTAATCCTCCATAAGCTTCAGGAACAGACACACCTAAGAAACCTAATTCACCAGCTTTACGCATAGTTTCTTCGGTTAAAGCATAATCTTTCTGTTCGAAACGTACTTTATGAGGAATAATTTCACGGTCGTTAAATTCTTTAACCGCTTCTTTCATCATTACTTGTTCTTCAGAAAAATCTTCTGGAGTGAATATATCTTCACATTTTGTTTCTTTTACAAGGAATTGACCTCCTCTTAATAAATCTGCCATTTTTGTTGTTTTTTGTTGTTAGTTTAAGAATTCGAAAATACCTGCAGCACCTTGACCGGTTCCTACACACATTGTTACCATTCCGTATTTTCCTTGCATATTACGCTTGCGCATTTCGTCGAATAATTGAACAGATAATTTTGCTCCAGTACATCCTAATGGGTGCCCTAATGCAATTGCTCCACCATTTACATTAATGATGTCTGCATTTAATCCTAATTCGCGAATTACAGCTAATGATTGTGAAGCAAATGCTTCGTTCAATTCAATTAAGCTAATGTCTTCTTGTTTTAATCCTGCTTGTTTTAATGCTTTTGGAATTGCAGCAACTGGTCCGATTCCCATAATTCTAGGTGGTACTCCTGCGGCAGCATAACTTACCATACGAGCAATTGGTTTAAGGTTTAATTCTTTAACCATATCTTCACTCATAACCATTAAAAAGGCAGCACCATCACTTGTTTGAGATGAGTTACCAGCAGTAACACTTCCTCCTGCTGCAAATACAGGTTTTAAACGTTCTAAACCTGCAATATTAGATCCTTTACGAGGTCCTTCATCTTTGGTTACTGTATATTCTCTTGTTGCGCGTTTTCCTTTTGCATCTACATAAGTTTCTTCAACTTTAATAGGAACAATTTGATCTTGAAAACGGTTTTCTTCTTGGGCTTTTAATGCTTTTAAATGAGATTGTAAAGCAAAATCATCTTGATCTTTACGAGAAACGTTGTATTTCTTTGCAACTTCTTCTGCTGTATTCCCCATTCCCCAATAATAATCTGCATGACCATCAGCAACTGTATCGTAGTTTAATTCTGGTTTAAACCCTGTCATAGGCACAGAACTCATACTTTCGGCACCACCAGCAATAATACATTCAGCCATTCCTGATTGAATTTTTGCAACTGCCATACTAATAGTTTCTATTCCTGATGAACAAAAACGGTTTACGGTTACTCCAGGAACATCTTCTGTTTTTAATCCCATTAAAGAGATTAAACGCGCCATGTTTAAACCTTGAGAACCTTCTGGCATTGCATTACCAACAATAACATCGTCAATACGACTTTTGTCAAAATCAGGCAGCTGTTCCATCATATATTCGATAGTTTCAGCAGCTAATTCATCAGCTCTTTTAAATCTGAACGCACCTCTTTTAGATTTTGTGATGGCAGTTCTATATCCTTTTACTATATATGCTGTTTTCATATTTCTTAGTTTCTTAATGGTTTACCAGTTTTTAACATGTGTTGAATACGCTCTAATGTTTTGCGCTCTGTACATAAACTTAAGAAAGCTTCACGCTCTAAGTTTAGTAAATACTGTTCAGAAACTTTTGTTGGTTCTGATAAATCTCCACCAGCCATTACGTAGGCTAATTTATTTGCAATTTTCTGATCGTGTTCTGATATAAAATTACTTGCTTGCATAGAATCCGTCGCTACCATAAATGCACCTAATGCTTGTTTACCAAGAACTAATACATCTTTACGTGCAGCAGGTTGTGTATAACCAGCTTCAGCCATTAATACAGCGTGCTTTTTAGCTTCAGCAATCTGACGTTCTCTGTTTACAACAACTACATCTTTTCCTTTTTCTAATAATCCTAAATCGAAAGCTTCATAAGCAGAAGTACTTACTTTAGCCATACCAATAGTTAAGAAATACTCTTGTAATACGTTTAACTGAACATCTCCGGTACGGAAAGTATCAGAAGCACGTAAAGCCATTTCTTTAGAACCACCACCACCAGGGATAACTCCAACACCAAATTCGACTAATCCCATATAGGTTTCAGCAGCGGCAACGACTTTATCTGAGTGTAATGATAATTCACATCCACCACCTAAAGACATACCATGCGGTGCAGCAATTGTAGGAATAGAAGAGTAACGCATGCGCATCATTGTATCTTGAAAATACTTGATAGCCATGTTTAATTCATCATATTCTTGCTCTACAGCCATCATAAAAATCATTCCGATATTTGCTCCAACCGAGAAGTTTGCTCCTTGGTTACCAACAACTAATCCTTGGAAATCTTTTTCAGCTAAGTCAATTGCTTTATTTAATCCTGCTAAAACATCGCCACCAATGGTGTTCATTTTAGATTGAAATTCACAGTTTAAGATACCATTTCCTAAATCTTCAATAACAACTCCAGAGTTTTTAAATACCTCATTTGTTTTACGAATATTATCTAAGATGATAAATGAATCCTGACCTGGTTTTTTAGTTTGAGCTTTATCTTGAACATCATAATAGTATGTTGCTCCATCTTTAACTGAATAGAAAGATTTAGATCCTTTCGCTAACATTTCTGTAACCCAAGCAGCAGGTTCTTTTCCTTCTGCTTTCATTAATTCGATACCTTTTTCTACACCTACAGCATCCCAAATTTCGAAAGGTCCATTTTCCCATCCGAAACCAGCTTTCATGGCATCGTCAATTTTATATAAATCGTCAGAAATTTCTGGAATTCTATTTTGAACATACGCAAACATTGCTGCGAAGTTTTTACGGTAGAATTCTCCCGCTTTATCTTTTCCACCAACTAATACTTTAAAACGATCAATTGGTTTGTCAATAGTTTTTGTTAATTCTAAGGTTGCAAACTTTGCTCTTTTTTTAGAACGATACTCTAAGGTGTCTAAATCTAAAGTTAGAATTTCTTTTCTTCCTTCTGCATTTACAGATTTTTTATAAAAACCTTGACCAGTTTTGCTTCCTAACCATTTATTTTCCATCATGGTATTGATGAAACCTGGCAGTTTAAATAAATCGTGCGCTTCATCATCTGGACAGTTTTCGTAAATTCCGTTTGCCACATGCACCAACGTATCTAAACCAACAACATCAACAGTTCTGAAAGTTGCAGATTTTGGACGACCAATAACTGGTCCTGTTAATTTATCAACTTCTTCGATAGTTAATCCTAATTCTTTTACTTGGTGAAATAATGATTGAATTCCGAAGATTCCAATTCTATTTCCAATAAAAGCAGGAGTGTCTTTAGCTAATACTGAAGTTTTTCCTAAGAATTTAGAACCGTAATCCATTAAGAAGTCAGTAACTTCTTGCTTACAGTTTGGTCCTGGAACAACTTCAAATAATTTTAAATAACGAGGTGGGTTAAAAAAGTGAGTTACCGCAAAATGCTTTTGGAAATCTTCACTTCTTCCTTCATTCATAAATTTGATAGGAATTCCAGAAGTATTAGAAGTAATTAAAGTACCAGGAGTACGATATTTTTCTAATTTTTCGAAAACGATTTTTTTAATATCTAATCGTTCAACAACAACTTCCATAATCCAATCTACATCGGCAACTTTAGCAATGTCATCCTCTAAATTTCCAGTAGTAATTCTACTTGCAAATTCTTTTTTATAAATAGGGGATGGCTTCGATTTTAAAGAAGCTGTTAAAGCGTCATTAACCAAACGATTACGAACAGCTTTGTTTTCTAACGTAAGTCCTTTTGCTTTTTCTTTGTCGTTAAGTTCTCTAGGAACGATGTCTAATAATAAGACCTCTACGCCAATGTTAGCAAAATGACAAGCAATACCGCTTCCCATAATTCCAGAACCGACGATTGCTACTTTTTTAATTCTTCTTGTCATTTTTTTATAGGTTTGTTTTATACAGCTTTTTTGTTGGTATCACTATATACCGTCTTTTCTGTAATGAGTTTGTTTATGGTTGATGTTACTTTAAAAAATAAATTTAATTCTTCTTCAGTAATATGTTTTCGTACTTCGTTGTTAAATTGATAGACATGACCTTTTGAAATCTGACGCATTTCTTTACCGTAATCAGTAAGTTTAATTATAACGCTTCTTCCATCGGTAGGACTTTTTTCCCTGCAAACAACTCCTTTATCTTCCATCGTTTTTAATAATCTAGAAAGACTAGTAGGCTCCATTCCCATTAAGGGGCCTAAAGCAGTTGAAGGGGTTCCGTTTTCAAAATCTATATTCAATAAAACAAAAGCAGTTGCCATTGTACTATCATGCTTTGCAGCTTGCTCATTGTACATTTTCGCAACAGCTTGCCATGTGGCTCTTAGTTGATGATCTATTGATTTGTTTTTATCCATGTGAAGCCAAAGATACAGAAATTTATTATGCACGCATAGTATTTTTGAAAAAAGTTATGCACGCATAGTAAATTTAACACTTAATTAATATGTAACGTTTGGATTAAAGATGTTACTAATCAGTATAAAAATATGTAAGTTTGTCATTACTGATTTTTTTAAACAACAGTTAATCAACTATAAAATCGATGAATAATTTATTAGAAATTAATAATGTAGTAAAACGTTACGGTGATTATACGGCATTAAATAATGTGTCATTGCAAATTCCTAAAGGAAGTGTTTTTGGGCTTTTAGGGCCAAACGGAGCAGGAAAAACATCTTTGATTAGAATTATTAATCAAATTACGATGCCTGATAGTGGTGAGATTATATTAGACGGAGAAAAATTAGCGCCCAATCATATAGAATATATTGGTTATTTACCAGAAGAGCGTGGTTTGTACAAATCTATGAAGGTTGGCGAGCAAGCCTTGTATTTAGCACAGCTAAAAGGATTGAGTAAATCTGAAGCCAAAAAGCGATTGAAATATTGGTTTGATAAATTTGATATTGGTGCTTGGTGGAATAAAAAAATTGAAGAGCTTTCTAAAGGGATGGCACAAAAAATACAGTTTATAGTAACCGTATTACACCAGCCTAAATTATTAATTTTTGACGAACCTTTTTCTGGATTCGATCCGATTAATGCACAATTAATAGCAAAAGAAATTTTACAACTTCGTGATGAAGGAGCAACCATCATATTTTCTACCCACAGAATGGAATCTGTTGAAGAAATGTGTGATTATATTGCTTTAATAGATAAATCTAACAAAATTTTAGATGGTAAATTAGACAATATTAAAAAAGAGTTTAGAACTAATACTTTTCAAGTAGGTGTAAACACAGCAAATCCGAAACAGGTTGAAGCCAAGCTAAAAGAGAGTTTTAAAGTGTTTCCGGCTGATTTTAAATTGTTAAATGACGGGTTAAAATTAAACGTACAGTTAACCAATGGTAATTCAGCAAATGATTTACTGTCGTTTTTAACAACTCAAGGACAAGTGCAGCATTTTGTTGAATTAATACCAAGTGCCAACGATATTTTTATTCAGGCAGTAAATAAAAACAGTTAAAAAAGATGAGCAGATTACGATTAATTATAGAACGTGAGTTCATTGCTAAGGTTAGAAACAAATCATTTATAATAATGACTTTTTTAAGCCCGTTATTAATGATTGGTATGGGGGCGTTGGTCTTTTTCTTGATGAAAAAAAATGACGAAAAAGTTAAGAAAATAGTATATGTAGATGAGTCTGGATTGTTTTCTAAAGATATTTTCAAGGATTCTAAAACAGTTAAATATGAAGATTTTACAGTACTCGGAATTGAAGCGTCTAAAAAGAAGGTAGAAGATGGTGATTATTATGGTGCGCTTCACATTCCTAAACAAGATAGTTTAGAGGTTTTGGCAAATTCAATTGAATTTTTCTCTAAAGATTCTCCAAGTATGTCAATCATGGGGAATTTAGAAAGCAAGGTTGATAAAACATTACAAAACGAAAAATTAACAAAATTCGGCATTGATTTAGCACAGATTAAAGCATCAAAAATGTCGACAGATATAAAGATGTTTAATTTCTCAGGCGAAAAATCATCTAAATTAATAAACGGATTAAAAATTGCAATGGGTGGCTTAGCGGGTTATTTATTAATGATGTTTGTAATGATTTATGGTACTTCGGTAATGCGAAGTGTTATTGAAGAAAAAACAAGTAGAATTATAGAAATTATAGTTTCGTCTGTAAAACCTTTTCAGTTAATGCTAGGTAAAATTATAGGTAATGCATCTGCAGGTTTGTTGCAGTTTTTTATATGGGGAATTTTACTGTTGATATTTAGCTTAGTAGCTTCATCGGTTTTTGGAGTTGATATGGTAGAAATGCAATCTGCAAAAGTACCCGCAGAACAAATGGAAGCAATGCAAAAAGCAGCAGGAAGTAAAGGAGAAATGATTATTCAAGAAATACTTAGGTTGCCTTTGTTAAAAATGTTCTTATTATTTATTTTCTACTTTTTAGGAGGTTATATGTTGTATAGCTCATTATTTGCAGCAGTAGGTGCAGCGGTTGATAATGAAACAGATACACAGCAATTTATGATGCCAATAATGTTGCCTTTAATTTTAGGAGTATATGTTGGTTTTGCTACAGTAATGAACGACCCGCATGGACCAGTATCTGTAATTTTTTCATATATTCCTTTTACATCACCAATTGTAATGTTAATGCGTATCCCGTTTGGTGTAGCTTGGTGGGAAATAGCAATATCAATGTTACTATTAATTCTTACATTTATGGTAATTGTATGGTTTGCTGCAAAAATTTACAGAGTAGGTATTTTAATGTATGGTAAGAAACCTACCTACAAAGATTTATGGAAATGGATTCGTTATAAAGGATAAAATTATGAAAGAATTAAAAGAAATATTTAACTACACATTACAGTTTAATAAAGAAATTGGAATAAGTGTAAAGTCGATTGCAGTATTAATAGTAATTCTAATTTTAGTTTCAGTACTATTAAAATATTTTGAAAGATTTGTAAAAAAGAGATTGCAAAAAGAAGATGAAAATAAGTTTGATACAATATTTTCTTTTGCAAGTTGGTTATTTTATGTAATTATACTTTTAATAACTCTAAATTCATCAGGGGTAAACGTAACAGCTATATTTGCAGCCTCAGCAGCTTTATTAATAGGTGTAGGTTTGGCTTTGCAAACATTTTTTCAAGACATTATATCTGGTGTTTTTATCATTTTAGATCAAAGTGTTCATGTAGGAGATATTATAGAGTTAGATGATAAGGTCGGAAGAGTAGAAGAAATTAAACTTCGTACAACAAGAGCTGTAACTATAGATAATAAAGTTTTGGTAATTCCTAATCATAAGTATTTATCAAATAGCTTATATAATTGGACTCAAAACGGAACAACAACACGAGAAAACGTAAAAGTAGGTGTAGCTTATGGTAGCGATGTACAATTAGTAAAAAAATTATTATTACAAGCGGCAATTGCTCACCCAAAAGTTTTTAGTCATCCAGAACCAGTAGTGTTTTTTGAGAATTTTGGAGATAGTTCATTAGATTTTAAACTTGTTTTTACATTAAATGATAGTTTTCAAGCTCAAGTACCAAAAAGTGAACTACGTTTTAAAATAGATGAATTATTTAGAGAAAACAATATTTCAATTCCGTTTCCTCAAAGAGATATTCATATTATCGAAAAGAAAGCATAGTGGCTTGGTTCTTGCATTTTAATAATTATTAAAAAGATAATAGATGTCGAAAATATTAATAATAGAAGATGAAGCTGCAATTCGCAGAGTGTTAAAAAAAATAATTTCAGAAGAAAATGATGCGTATCAAGTTGAAGAAGCTGAAGACGGATTATCAGGATTTGAAATGATAAAAAATAACGAATATGATTTAGTTTTATGTGATATTAAAATGCCAAAAATGGATGGTGTTGAGGTGTTAGAAAAAGCTAAAAAAATAAAACCAGAAACTTCTATAGTAATGATTTCCGGACATGGAGATTTAGATACCGCTGTAAATACAATGCGCTTAGGAGCTTTTGATTATATTTCTAAGCCGCCAGATTTAAATCGATTATTAAATACGGTTCGTAATGCTTTAGATAAAAAAGAATTGGTTGTAGAAAACAAGCGATTAAAAAAGAAAGTAAGCAAGAATTACGAAATGATTGGTGAGAGTGATGCGATTACTCACATTAAAGAAATTATTGAAAAGGTAGCAGCTACTGATGCACGCGTTTTAATTACTGGGCCAAACGGAACAGGTAAGGAATTGGTAGCGCATTGGTTACACGAAAAATCTGACAGAGCTAAAAGTTCAATGATTGAGGTTAATTGTGCTGCGATTCCGTCTGAATTAATAGAAAGTGAGTTGTTTGGTCACGTAAAAGGATCTTTTACAGGCGCAAATAAAGATAGAGCAGGGAAGTTTGAAGCCGCAAATGGTGGTACAATTTTCTTAGATGAAATTGGTGATATGAGCTTATCAGCACAAGCAAAAGTATTACGTGCTTTACAAGAAAATAAAATTCAGCGTGTAGGTTCTGATAAAGATATAAAGGTAAATGTGCGTATTGTTGCAGCTACTAATAAAGATTTAAAAGAGGAAATTGCAGAAGGAAGATTTAGAGAAGATTTATACCATAGATTGGCGGTGATTTTAATAAAAGTACCAGCATTAAATGATCGAAGAAATGATATTCCGTTATTGGTTAATTTCTTTTCTGAGAAAATATCAAAAGAACAAGGAATGCCAAAGAAAGACTTTTCTAAAAATGCCATTAAATTGTTGCAAGAATATGATTGGACCGGTAATATTAGAGAGTTACGTAATGTAGTAGAGCGTTTAATTATTCTTGGAGAGAAAGAGGTCTCAGAAAATGATATAAAATTATTTGCAAGTAAATAAACGTATTAAAATTACGATTAAATAAAAATACCTAGAAAGATGTTGTAAAACATTTTCTAGGTATTTTTTTGTCAAATAAAATTTTTGCATCCATATAATATGTTATTTCATCATTTTTTTTGCAAAATTATAAACACCTAATTTACCAAGATTAGTAGCTAATGTTTTTATCCAATTAGCAATTGATAAATCTTCTTTTAACTGCTCTTTTATCAGTTTAATTTCTTCAACAGAAATATCACGCTTAAGACGAAGTTTTTTTAATTCGGTATTTATTTCCTGGCTGTTCTTATAGTGTTTTTTCATCATCAAAATATTTTTCAGATAAACTTTTAATAACAAAGTTATCTATACGATTTCTTACTAAATATGCAATAAGTCCAAAACCAAAAAAAAGTAATGCGACTATAATATATCCTAAAAAAGGATTATTTAAATATTTTCCAATAACTGATGATGTGGCAACAGCCAGAAATATAAAGGCAATAAGTATAAAAATACCTACTATAGCAAAATTAAAAATCATACTAAGAGAAGAAGTTAAAACCTGAAAAACTTTTAGTTTATAGTATTCTTCAGAATTTTTAATAAATTCCTCGCCTTTTTCGATCGCTTTTTCTGAACTTGTGTGTAAAGATTTAAAAACAGACATTATTTAGTTTGTAATTTTTTATTCTTGGCCTTTAATGTTTTAAGACGTAACTCTAAATTAGAAATCACATCTTCGGCTTTATAGCTAGCATCAGTAATAATGGTATCTAATTTTTCTTCTAACGTATGGCTTTTAGCGGTTAGAGTATCCGAAACATTATTTTTTAAAACCTCAGCTCTTGTAGCAACTTCATCCTTAAGGTGTGTAGCTTCTGTTACGATAGTATCTTTTGCAGAAACAGCGCCATCTGCTATCTTTTGCCTTGTTTTGCTTCCTTTATCAGGGGCGAATAATACACCAATTCCAGCACCAACTGCCATTCCTACTAATACTCCAAATATATTTTTACTATCACTCATGTTTATTTTGTTTTAGGTTAATAATTATTGATGTTACAAAGGTAATTTAGAAGAGGCGCGAAGGTTAACTCAAAAAATATTAATATTAACTCAATAGCTATTTTTATACTGTTTAATGCTTTTTCTTGCTTATTTTTGATAAAAAATAAGGTTTATGGCAGTTTTAGGAGGTATTATTAAAGGTATTATTGATGTAGCAAGTGCATTAGTAAATAGTAATGATCATATAGAAAATCAAGAAAAGGTTTTAACTGATTTATTAACTATAGCTAAAAATACACAGTTTGGTAAGCAATATAAATTTGAAGATATTTTAAAAACATCACAATTAGCAATTCCGTTTGCTAAAGAAGTTCCTTATTTTGATTATGACACAATGAATAAAGAGTGGTGGTTTAAGTTACACGAAGGACAAGAAAATGTAACATGGCCTAATAGTCCAGATTATTTTGCGTTAAGTTCAGGTACAACAGGATCAGAAAGTAAAAGGATACCTGTTACTAATGAAATGTTAGAAGCAATAAGGCAATCTGGAATTAAACAAGTATTGGCGCTTAAAAACTTCGATTTGCCTTCTGATTTTTTTGAGAAAGAAATTATGATGTTAGGTAGTTCTACCGATTTAAATCAACGAAAAGATGACAAAGAAGAAGGTGAAATAAGCGGTATAACCGCAAGTAATATTCCGTTTTGGTTTAAAAGCTATTACAAACCAGGTGAAGATATTGCTAAAATAAGTGATTGGGATGCTCGCGTACAAAAAATTGCAGAAGATGCAGAAAAATGGGATATCGGTGCTTTAAGCGGAATTCCTTCTTGGATAGAATTAATGTTGCAAAAAGTAATAGCATATCACAACCTAAATAATATTCACGAAATATGGCCAAACCTTCAGGTATATACTTCAGGAGGTGTTGCGTTCGGTCCTTATGAAAAAAGTTTTAAAGCTTTATTAGGTAAAGAAGTTACGGTAATAGATACCTATTTAGCATCCGAAGGATATATTGCAACACAAGTAAGACCAGAAACAGATGCAATGCAGTTAAATACAAATGAAGGTATTTATTTTGAATTTGTTCCTTTTAAACCCGAATATATACTTTCAGACGGGTCGTTAAAAGATGACGCACCTTCTGTTGGCTTAAAAGATGTAGAATTAAATCAAGATTATGTTTTAATAATAAGTACGGTAAGTGGTTTGTGGAGGTATCTTATAGGTGATACAATTGAATTTACTGATATTGAAAGAGCAGAAATAAAAATTACAGGTAGAACTAAATTTTTCTTAAACACAGTTGGTTCGCAATTATCTGTTAATAAAATGGATGCAGGTATGAGGCATTTAGAAGAACAATTTAATACACAAATAACAGAATACACTATTTGTGCAAAACGACATAAAGATGATGAGTTTTATCATACATGGTATATCGGAACAGATTTAAATGAAAACGAGAAAGCAGTTGCTGAAAAATTAGATGCATTTTTAAAAGAAGCAAATAAAAATTATAAGGTTGCACGAAGCAAAGCATTAGAAGGTGTAAAAGTAAATATAATACCTGCCGCAATTTTTCATAGTTGGAGCGAAAGAAATAAGAAAAAAGGAGGTCAAGTAAAAATGGAGAGAGTGATGGGAAGCGAAAAGTTTGCTGAATGGGAAAGTTTTGTAAAAGAGCAGCTAAAATATTAAGATTTTAGCTGAATATTATTTCGGTCACTAACCAACTTCATAATTTCTTCAGGCGATAAGTAGTAGCGTTTAATTCTATTTTTATAAGTTTCAGTAATATCAGCATGATTTAATATGAAGTTTTTGGTTTTCATAATATAATCTTCCATTCCTTGTTGTACTGCAAAATGATCAGCTTTTCTTTCGGCGTTAATAATATGCTTTTCTAATAAAATATATTTAAAACCAAACCAAATTAATTGAAGGTTATTCATTTCTTCATAATCCATTATATGACCTAGTTCATGTCCAATCCAACCTACAAAAACATCAAAGGGAATATCTGTTGTTTTTAACTCTTGGTTAGATATTTTAAATTTATTACTAATATAAATCACATATGACCTTGAGGTTTTAGGTAATAATAAATTTAAAAACTTAGGCTGCGCTTGCATGGTAGATTTTTTTATATCTTTTTTAAACTTAAATTCAATTTCAGTGTTTTTTAAAGAAGGAAAGTATGATAAAGCTTTTTCAACTTTTGTTTTTATAGTAGCAGGAATAGTTTTGTTTTTAAAATGCATTATGATGTATTTTATTTTTTATATCTAAAATAGTTTTAATTATTTAAAGAGCTATTTTTTATTATTAATATGATAAGTAGTATATAATAAATAAACATTAATTCCAAATTATTTAATTTAAAATGATAGAATTTTATTGGTTAAATTGCTTTTGTTTACAACAAAAAGTTAAGGTTGTATGCTTAATTTTATCCAACCAATTTTAACTTAAAAGAGTTAATATTAGAATTGATAATGTTAAATTTTATATATTAAATTAATAGTTTTGTGATGTAACTTAAATTATTAGATATCATGCAAATAAAAACAGCATCTAAAACAGCAAAAACAACTTTTGTTGTTTTACTTTTATTATTAACCCTACTTTTTTTTATATATGCTTTTAGGGTTTTGTTATTAATTTTAGGAGGTGCTTTAATAGCTTTGTTTTTTGATGGTATAGCTTCTTTTATTCATAAAAAAATACCTAAAAATAACCAAAAAGACAATAACTATATTTAGTGTTTCTTTTATTTTGTTTTTTTTTGTTTTACTAATTTATTTCTTGTATCCAAGAATAACAGAGCAAGTAGTTGTGTTAAAAAATGACTTGCCAAAAGCTATCGAATCATTAAAGAAAACTATCGCATCTAACGAAGCATTAAATTATGCTGTAACTAACTTAAACAATAGTTTAAAAGGAGCAGGAATTTCATCTGGAGTACAAAAGTTTTTTAGCTCAGTTTTTGGCGTTTTTGGTGATTTTTACATTATAATTATGTTAGGAATATTTTTTTTAGTGCAGCCAAGAATATATATTAACGGAATTGTTAGTTTATTTCCTGATGCAACAAAATCTTCAGCCTTAGAGATCTTATCAAGTATAGGTAATATATTAAAAAATTGGCTGTTGGGTAAAGCATTTTCAATGTTAATTGTGGGTGTTTTAACTGGTGTGGGACTTTATTTTTTAGGCATACCATTAGCCTTAACTCTAGCCATTATAGCATCAGTATTGGCTTTTATACCTAACATCGGACCTATTTTGGCTTTATTACCTGCATTATTAATTGCTCTTGTTAAAGGAGAAGAGTATGTGCTTTATACCTTCATACTCTATTCGGGTATACAGGCTGTAGAGAGTAATATCATTACACCAATAATACAAAGAGAGGTAATATCTTTTCCGCTAGCACTAATCTTGATTGCACAAGTTGTTTTAGGATTGTTTACAGGATACTTAGGGCTAATTTTAGCAACGCCCGTTGTTGCAATTTTAATTCTATTAGTTAAAAAAATCTATATAGAAAGATACCTTAAAAGAAAATCTTAATAATTTAACTGCTAATAATACTACTTTTTTTTAATATAGATAAATCTGATTTGGTTATAAAAAAATTGGATTATTTATTTTTTTAGAAGCTAAAAGAGCATGGTATATTTGCAGTACAAAAAAATATTAATAATTATATAAATTATAAAAATGGCAACAGCAGTAGGTAAAAAATTTCCAGATTTAAATGTAGATGCAATGAACGAAATGGGAGATACGTTCAAAATAAATGTGCTAGAGGAAGCAGTTAATAATAAGAAAAAAGTATTATTATTTTGGTATCCAAAAGACTTTACTTTTGTTTGTCCTACAGAGTTACATGCTTTTCAGGCTGCACTAGGAGAATTCGAAAAAAGAAATACAATTGTAATTGGTGCTTCTTGTGATACTCCAGAAGTTCACTTTGCATGGTTAAATCAACCAAAAGACAATGGAGGTATTGAAGGTGTTACATACCCAATTTTAGCAGATAGCAACCGTAATTTATCATCAATCTTAGGAATTTTAGATATTTCTGATGAGGTTTTTGATGAAGCAACACAAACAGTACAAGTTGTTGGAGATAATGTAACGTATAGAGCTACTTATTTAATTGATGAAGAAGGAACTGTTTTTCATGAAGGAATTAACCACATGCCAGTAGGTCGTAATGTAAACGAATTTTTACGTTTAATTGATGCATATGCACACGTTCAAACAAATGGCGAAGTATGTCCTGCAAACTGGGAAGAAGGTAAAACAGCAATGAAACCAAATGCAAAAGGAACAGCTGAATATTTAGCAGCTAACTAATAATACTTTGAAAGGAATTTAGTTCGTGTACTAATTGGGGGATGAAATACACGAACACCTTTCTAATAAAACAAAACTATGGTACAAGAATTAAGTCAAGATAATTTAGCAGATTTAGTAGCAGATAATAAAAAAGTTACAGTACAGTTTTCGGCAACTTGGTGCGGTAATTGTCGTATTATGAAACCAAAATTTAAAAAATTAGCATCTGAAAATGAAGCAATGATTTTTGTGATTGTTGATGCAGAAAAATTTCCTGAAAGTAGGCAATTGGCAGACGTAAGCAACTTACCAACCTTTGCCACATTTGTAGATGGTAAACTCGTAAACCAAGCTCAAACTAATAAGTTTGATGTTTTAAAAGACTTAGTAAACGAAGTAATATAATTTTTATCAGCGATTGTTAAATAACGATATTTATAATAAAGCCTCGAATTTAGTAAGCCTTAAAAACAGAAAAAAGTTATGAAATTACCAGTTATAAAACACTTAACTTCATTTATTGAAGAAAACGATCAGGATTATATACTAGAAACGATTGAAACATTAGAAGCCTTAACAGAAGTTCCGTCATTAAAAGATGAAGAATTAGATGTTATTGGTGAGTTAATATCTAATATGTATGGTGCTATTGAAGTTGATAAAATGATTAAAGATGGTACCCCTAAAAAAGAAGCGTTAAATAATTTTATGAAACGTGTTTTAGGATCAATAGATAAATAGTTTTAAGATTTATATATTAAAAATCTCGAGTTTTAAAACTCGGGATTTTTTTGTTTATATACGTTTTGAAACAGATTAAGTTATTCTGTTTTTTTTTGTTCGTTCATCTTTTTTACAAGCGCTTTTAAACGCTCTTTATTACGTTGTTTTTCTAGTTTTACCTTGTTCTCTTTTTGTTTCATTAAGCGAGTGTGTTTCGCTTTGTTTACCGTATTTTTTGCTTTTCCTTTTTTAGGCATTATTAGATTTTTTTATAGCTAATAATCCCAAGAAAGTAATAAATCCGTTTAACACTAATACAAAGAATCCGAAGTCGAAATTTAATTGCGACTTGCTAAAAACACTTATCAAATAAGTAAGGATTGGCGATACAATACAAATTGCAGGAACTAACTTGTCTTTTACATTTAGTTTGGTAAACAATCCGAAGGCATATAAACCTAATAAAGGTCCGTAGGTATAGCCAGCAAATTGAAATATTTTAGCAATTACACTTGCATCAGCAATAAAATATTTAAAAATTAAGATGGTTGCAATTAAGATAAGAGAAAATAAAATGTGTATTTTTTTACGTGTTTTTATATTTTCTTGTTCATCTTCCTTTTTATCAATTTCTAAAATATCAATACTAAATGATGTTGTTAAAGAGGTTAATGCACTATCTGCACTTGAATAAGCGGCAGCAATTAACCCTAGTAAAAAGAATAAAGAAGTTGCTAAACCTAAATCGCCACTCATGGCAATGGTTGGAAATAATTGATCTTTGTGAGCATTAATTTCGTTTGTAGTAGCATAATCGGTTAATAAAACACCTAATGCTAAAAAGAAAAAGTTTACAATTACTAATACAAGCGTAAACCAAAACATGTTTTTTTGTGCATCTTTTAAGTTGCGACACGTTAAGTTTTTCTGCATCATATCTTGATCTAGTCCTGTCATTACAATAGCTATAAACGCTCCTGAAAAGAATCTGTTCCAGAAATAATTTCCAGATTTCCAATCATCAAAAAAGAAAATTTTAGATAAATTATTGTCAGATATGTAAGAGGTTAAACTCTCAATTTGCATTTCGTCTTTTATCATTACAATACAAACTCCTACGGCAATTAACATGAATAAGGTTTGCAAGGTATCTGTCCAAACAATCGTTTTTATTCCTCCTTTAAAAGTGTACAGCCAAATTAATAAAATGGTAATGGTTACGGTTACCCAAAACGGAATTCCGTATGCATCAAATAAAATTAATTGCAATACATTGGCTACTAAAAATAAGCGAAAGGCAGCGCCTACAGTTCTTGATAGTAAGAAAAAAGAGGCTCCGGTTTTATAGGAATATCTACCAAAACGATCTTCTAAATAGGTGTAAATAGAAGTAAGGTTTAGTCGGTAATATAAAGGGAGTAATATCAAACCAATAACAGCATAACCAACAACATAACCCAATACCATTTGCATATAACTCATTTGCTGTCCTTCAATCCAACCAGGAACAGAAATAAAAGTAACACCCGATAAAGAAGCGCCAATCATACCAAAAGCAACTAAATACCAAGGAGAAGAGTTATCTGCTTTAAAAAAAGTGTTGTTATTTGCAGATTTACTTGTAATATAAGAAATAAGAATTAGTACCCCAAAATAGGCAAGAATAAGGAGTATTATGTGTAGTGGTTGCATACAGTTAAATTATGAATTACGAATGTACTAAATTGTAGTTATAAATTAAATGCAAAGGGTTTAATAAATGTAAAGAGCAGAATATAAAGATAATATTCTGCTCTTTTTTGTATCGTAATTATATCTCTACGTGTCATTCCGAATTTATTTCGGAATCTCATCATTCAATAAATTAATTATTTGCAATGAGAACCTGAAACAAGTTCAGGTTGACGAACATCTTTTATGATTAATTAAAAATATTACATTTCTATAATTACGTCTTCTATATTTTTACGAACCTTTTTTAGATCTTTCATATAATCGTCTTCAGCTCTAAAACCTACAGGTAATACTAAAACGGATGTTAAGTTATGTTTGTCTAAACCTAAAATTTCATCATATTTTTCAGGAATAAAACCTTCCATTGGGCAAGAGTCTATTTGCTCGTTTGCTGCAACAGTCATTAAATTACCCAAGGCAATATATGCTTGGTTTTTGTTCCAAATAGTTAATTCTTCTTGTGTTTTGCTAGCTATTGAAGAGCTAAGCATTTCTTTAAACGGATTTAAAATTTTATCAGGAGTATTTCTGATGTTTTTTACCAATGAAAAATAAGAATCAATATCTTTAGTAGTGTATTCTTTTGGAATACATATAACCAATACATGAGAAGCTTGCAATACTTGTGGCTGGTTCCAAGAATGAGCTACAAGTTGCTTTTGAATTTCTTTATTTTGAATTACAACCATTTTAATTGGTTGCAATCCGTATGAAGTAGCTGTTAAATTAAAAGCTTCTTTTAAAATGTTTATTTGTACTTCTGAAAGTGATTTATTTTCGTCGAATTTTTTAACAGCATAACGCCATTTTAAATTTTCTATACTGTTCATTCTAATTTATTTAGACGACAAAATTACAATAGCTTTTAATAAAAACAACAATTTGATTATTATAAAAATTGATGCACCAATAAATTTAATCTTTGATTTATGTTTTACTCGAAAACCCGTAAAGTTGAATAAGTTACTTTTTCTAAGGTTAATGTTTTGTAAAAGTGTTTAAGTTGTTGATAAAAAATGGTTTAGTAATATTTTTATATCTTAATAGTCAAAAGATAATTGCTAACTCAGGACTATGAAAGAAGATTTTCTACATTTTTTATGGCAAAATAAGTTATTTCCTTCAAGCAGCTTAAAATCTGTAGCTAACGAAACGATTCATATAATTAAATCCGGAACTCATAATTTAAACACTGGACCAGATTTTTTAAACGCACATCTTAAAATAAATAATCAATTATGGATTGGAAATGTTGAAATTCACATTAACTCATCTGATTGGTACTTGCACAAACATGAAGAAGATAAAAACTATGATGCCGTAATTTTACATGTAGTTTGGCA
The DNA here is from genome assembly GCA_964021635.1 of uncultured Tenacibaculum sp. Classification (GTDB taxonomy): domain Bacteria; phylum Bacteroidota; class Bacteroidia; order Flavobacteriales; family Flavobacteriaceae; genus Polaribacter. The sequence continues at coordinate 7,373 of CAXHZZ010000024.1, read as the reverse complement.
ACATGATTCAGACATTTTTATGAAAAATAATAAGCCATTACCAACTCTTGAGTTACATGGTTTGATTGATGAAAATTTATTGAATAATTATCAATCATTATTTTCTAAACAACTCCGTTGGATTCCGTGTGAGCAACAAATTAATGAAACAGATCCTTTTTTGATGAGTAATTGGTTAGAACGATTGTATTTTGAGCGATTAGAAAACAAGGCGGTTTTAATAAAAGAGTTATTAGCGAAATCAAATAATGATTTCGAGAGTGTTTTATTTCAGTTATTGGCTAAAAATTTTGGATTGAAAATTAATGGAGAAGCTTTTTTACAGTTAGCGCAATCGTTTGAGTTTTCAGTTTTAAAAAAAATCCGGTTTAATGAATTTCAATTGTCAGCTTTATTATTCGGACAAGCAGAATTCTTACAAAGTGAAGTGGAAGATTCGTATTTTATTCAATTAAAAAACGAGTATACATATTTAAAACATAAATATAAGTTACTGCCAATTTCTAATGGTTTATTTCAATTTTTTAGAATGCGACCAACAAATTTCCCTACTATTCGAATAGCACAGTTAGTAGCCTTGTTTTTTAAACATCAAAATTTGTTTTCTAAATTGATGGAATTAAATAAGCTAGAAGATTTTTACGATTTGTTTTCAGTAGCAATATCTGATTTTTGGAAGACACATTATACGTTTGAAACCGAATCAAAAAAATCAGCTAAAAAACTCACAAAATCATTTATAGATTTATTGTTGGTAAACACGGTTTTGCCGTTAAAGTTTGTGTATCTACAAAGTAGAGGAGAAGTAAATAGTGACGTTTTTTTTAAATTGATGCAACAAATTAAACCAGAGAAAAATTCAATAATTACTAAGTTTTCAGATATAAAGATCACTGCTATAAATGCTTTTGAAAGTCAGGCTTTATTAGAGCTTAAAAACAACTATTGCGCAAAGAAACGTTGTTTACAATGCGCAATAGGTACTAGTTTGTTAAGAAAAAAAGATTAATACAAGCTTTTAAATTTAGCCGGATTTGCTTCATTCATAATCTCGTATACTTTTTCAAAAATATCTTCAGCAGATGGTTTAGAGAAATAATCCCCGTCTGTACCATAAGCAGGTCTATGTGCTTTTGCAGTTAAGGTTTGAGGTTTGCTATCTAAGTGTTTGTATCCATTTTGATTTTCAACAATTTCTTGTAATAAATAAGCAGAAGCTCCACCTGGTACATCTTCATCAACTACTAATAAACGATTTGTTTTTGCAACCGATTTTACTGTATCGTGATTTAAATCAAAAGGTAATAAACTTTGCGCATCTACAATTTCGATATCGATGCCTACTTGTGCTAAATCTTTAGCAGCTTCTTCTACAATTCTAAGTGTAGAACCGTAAGACATTACAGTAATATCTGTTCCTTCTTTTATTGTTTCAACAACACCAATTGGTGTTTTAAATTCTCCTAAATTGGTAGGTAATTCTTCTTTTAAACGGTATCCGTTTAAACATTCTACTACTAAAGCAGGATCATCACCTTCTAATAAAGTATTATAGAATCCGGCAGCTTTGGTCATATTTCTTGGAACCAATACATGAATTCCGCGAATATTATTAATAATTCCTCCCATTGGCGAACCAGAATGCCAAATACCTTCTAGTCGGTGCCCACGAGTACGAATAATTAACGGTGCTTTTTGCTTACCAAAAGTACGGTAACGAAGTGTTGCCAAGTCGTCACTCATAATTTGTAAAGCATATAAAAGGTAATCTAAATACTGAATTTCAGCAATTGGGCGTAAACCACGCATTGCCATTCCAATACCTTGTCCTAAAATTGTAGCTTCACGAATACCTGTATCAGAAACTCTTAATTCGCCATATTTTTCTTGTAAACCTTCTAAACCTTGATTTACATCACCAATATATCCTGCATCTTCACCAAAAATTAAAGTTTCTGGGTATTTATTAAAGATAGCATCAAAATTATCACGCATAATCACACGTGCATCAACTATATTTTTTTCAGCAGCATATGTTGGTGCTTCAGCAGTAATTTTTTCGGTAGCTAATGCCGTTTCACTTAATAGGTGCGCAGAAAATTTTACTGCAGCATTATTTATAGATGCTTTAATAAAGTTTTGAAGTGTTGTTTTTTCTACAAAATCTTCATCCTTTAAGTAACGTAAAGTTTTACGAGCAGCAACTAAAATATCTTTTCTGATAGGTTCAGAGATGGCAGCTAAATCGTTTTTGTATTTGTTGATAAATGAAGCATTGTTACTTTTTTGAGCTACTTTTTCTAGTAAATCTACAGCATCTGCAACTTCTTCTTTTATTTCATTTGTGTAAGCACTCCAAGCATCGCGTTTTGCTTTGCTAACCTCTTTTTTAGTTTCTTTTTCTATTTTTATTAAGTCCTCTTCAGAATCAATAAATTTTAAAACAGTTCCGTCTTCATTTTCTAATTCGAATTCTAAAATCCATTTACGCATTTGAGCAAGACAATCAAATTCTTGTTCCCACTTTAATCGCTCTGCAGATTTATATCTTTCGTGAGAACCCGAAGTAGAGTGTCCTTGTGGTTGTGTTAATTCTTTTACGTGAATTAAAACAGGTATGTGTTGTTCTCTTGCAATTTTAGAGGCTTTGTTATAGGTGTCAACTAATTGCACATAATCCCATCCGTTTACAACGAATATTTCGTAACCGTTCGTATCGTTTTCTTTTTGAAATCCTTTTAAAATTTCAGAAATACTTTCTTTTGTTGTTTGATGCTTTGCGTGTACTGAGATACCGTATTCATCATCCCAAACATTCATCACCATTGGCACCTGTAACACACCAGCAGCATTAATAGTTTCGAAGAATAAACCTTCAGAAGTACTTGCATTACCAATGGTACCCCAAGCAACTTCATTACCTTTATTAGAAAAGTCAGTGAAATTCTCTAAACCATCTACATTACGATAAATTTTTGAGGCTTGTGCTAAACCTAATAAACGAGGCATTTGGCCTGCGGTTGGAGAAATATCTGCAGACGAATTTTTCTGAGCAGTTAAGTTTTTCCAATCTCCGTTTTCATCTAAAGAATGTGTAGCAAAATGCCCTCCCATTTGGCGACCGGCAGACATTGGCTCGGCAGAAATATTTGTATGACCATATAATCCCGCAAAAAATTCTTGAGGAGTTAATTGATTAATTGCCATCATAAAGGTTTGATCACGGTAATAACCAGATCTAAAATCTCCGTTCTGAAAAGCTTTAGCCATCGCTAATTGGGGTACTTCTTTACCGTCACCAAAAATTCCGAATTTTGCTTTACCTGTTAAAACTTCTCTACGTCCTAACAAACTACACTCTCTACTTATGCGAGCAATTCGATAGTCATTTAAAACTTCGTTTTTAAAATCTTGAAAAGAAAGTTGTTGAGTGTTAGCTATTTCGGTCTTTTGCTTCATTATCTTGTAGTTTTGGTGTGCTTACAAAGATAGTTTTTTTAGTTGAAATTTAAAAATTTCAAATTTTACTGAATATTCTTCAAAAAAATTAAAAAAAAAGAAGTTTTGTTGAAGTATCTATAATAATCCTCTTCTAAGAAAATTGTAAATTCTATCAATACTGGTTGTAATTACAAAACGAACTTTGGTAGGGTAGGCTTTTTTTGTTGCTTCAAAACCTTCATTGGTGTATATCGGAAAGTAAAATTCAAAAATATTAGGAATAAAGTTTAAACGTATACCGTTTTCGTAAAAAAAGTTTGGCGAGTTATCTCTGTTTTTTAACATTGCAACATCATTATAAACTTCTGCCCACTTATATACACTAACACTTGTGTTTATAGCAGTTATTAATTGATTTGAAAATTGAGGTTTGCTATATTTTGATTTAAAACCAGCTTGATCAATTACAAATTGCTGACTAAAAATACCTTCGTTCTCAGAACGACCAAATAAGTTTTGTTCAAATAAATAATCAGAACCACGATTTAATCCGAAGCTAAAATAATCCCCTTCAGATTTGTTGTGTAAAAAAACACCTCCAAAAAAGCGAATATCAAAACTTCTATCTGCAGAGAAAAATTTACGATAACGAAAATCTGTTGTTAATTTACTAAAACTTGAGTTGAATTCTGCATTAATGGCGTATTGAGTTCTTTTAATGGCATTAAAGCTTGAGTTAATATATCTTAAATTAATAATGTTGTACTTGTCGCTAGTTTCTTTTGTTTGTCCGGTTTCAACTTCTTTATTAACGCTAACTAATCTTGCAATTAAGAGTTTTATTCCGTTTTCACGTAGCGAATTTCTTCTAAATTGTATGCTAACAGAGGGAGCAAACGTGTTATAGCTAAGCTCTGGAGCGTATTGAAAACTGCTTCCACTAAAACCATAACGAACTTTATATATTTTTGTTTTCTTAAAAAAATGATTGTAAGAAAAAGCATAAGACCCTGAAAAATTATTACTTTTTGTACTATAATTAGGTGTTAAACTAAATTCAAAATTATGGCTTATTACAGATTGGTTGTTAATATTTACACCTAATATTACACCGTCGTATAAGTTGTATTTAAAATCAGGATAATAAAATAGTTGGTTATAATAGGGGTTTTCTACATCTGTAAAAAATTGAAAATCTATTGGTTTGTTAATAAGTGTGTTGTTTACGTTTCTGAAGTTATCGAGAGAATTGTATTCTGGGTAAATGTTTTCGTAATTTAAAGCTAGTTTATCAAAGCCACCTTTTTTAATTTTAATTGTTTTTGTTGAATCAGTTCCTGTAATCCATTTTTTAAAAATAACCTTCTTTTTTTGAATACCATATAAAGCTATTGGCGAAGATATATTCCTTTTGTTTTTTATAGTAACCTTTAAAGAATCTTTTCTTTTTGTAGTTTTTATTTTAGAGATTTTATAATCTATTTTTTTACTTGTTTTTAAATAATCATTAAAAAACCATGATAAATCTTTAGAGGTATTTTTTTGAAGTAACTTTTTAAATTGTTTGCTATTTGTTTGTTTTAATTGATTTGTAGTGTAGAATTCTTTTAAAGATTTAACCAGGGTATCACCACCCATATAATCTTGAAGGTAGCGCAAACCTAATCCGGCTTTATATTCATTAACAACTTTTTGGTTAAAGTTAGAAAGAGAATCAGAAGATGTATTTAATGATTGATCATAAAATTTGCGAGCACTAAATTGATAAATAAAAGAGTATTTATCATTTTGCTTTAGTTTTGATAAATTATATGTTTTAATAGGCCAGTATTTAGCGTATTTACCCAAAACAGTAATATTTGGATAATACTCATCAATATACTTCATCATTAAAAAAGTTTCTAAACCATTTGTAAGCCAATAATCTGTTCGCTGGTTTAGTATTAATGCATCATTTATATATCTTTTAGAAAGTGCTTTAAAAAAGTTTATTTCCCACCTAAAATTCTCAGGAAAAGGCTTTAACCATTTAGGAAGTCCGTAAATTTCATGTAACGATTTTTTTTTAATGGTGGCAGCATCAATAAAAATTTCATTATGTGGATGTTTGCCTAAAAAACCCTCAATAAAGTCAATTTGTTTATTTATTATTTTGGCAGTAGTGTCTCTAGGTATATTTTTTAAATTTGTGTCTGTTATTATTTTTTTGTCTTTTAATTTAAAGGATTTGAATTGATTTAGGGAGTCAATGTGAAGAAAAACATCTTTTCTTTTTTTACCTTTTAAATAATAGAGCGTGTTACTCTTTTGCTTAATTTTCTTTTGAGGCAGATTACTTTCAATAGTATATTTTTTAGGAATAGAAATGTTTATAGTGTAGTTTGTTAGGTTTTCATATAAATCATCAATATTTAAATTGCTCATCAGTTGCCATTTTTTATTATAAACAGCAGGTGTAATATGCCAAAATCGTAAGTGATATCCGTTTTTAGTTTTTCCGTATCCTGTAAATTTAGCACTTGGAATTTTCACAGTATAATTTGTAGCTATAATTAAGCTGTCATTTGGTTTTAAAAGACCTTTTAAAGGTATTTCAATTATATCAGGCTGATTTTCTTTTACATTAAAAGTAGCTTTTTTATTGTTTACTGTAATCTCATGTATTTTGGTAAAGCCTTTATCTTTTTCTTTAGAAAAGTAAAAGTCTTTTTTATAATCTTCTATAAGACGTTTTCCTAACGGAGTGTTTTTGTCTTTATAACTATTAGACCAATTATGAAAAAAAAATGTTTTTAAAGTATCTGAAGAATTGTTATAATAAACAGTTTTTTGGTTGATGTGAAGTAAATCCTTTTCATCATCTAACTTTGCATCTATTTTAATAGAATTCGTTTGCGCTGTTATTGTATAACACGACATGATTAGTGAGACGAAAAAGAGGAGTAATTGATGTTTCAAATTAAAGATAAAAGCTCGTTGAAGAATCAACGAGCTTTTTGGATAATTATTTTTAAAAATTTGGTTTTAATTCATTCTTTTTGTAGAATTTATTAAAATGTTCTACAGCTTCATCAGCAGTATCAACAACTCTAAATAGGTCTAAATCCTTTTCACTAATATTACCTTCTTCTAGCAAAGTGTTTTTTATCCAGTCTAGTAAACCTGCCCAAAACTTTGTACCTACTAAAACAATAGGGAAACGACCAATTTTGTTAGTTTGAATTAATGTGATAGCTTCAAAAAGTTCATCCATAGTACCAAAACCACCTGGCATAACCACAAAACCTTGAGAGTATTTTACGAACATAACTTTACGAACGAAAAAATAATCGAAGTTTAAGTTTTTATCACGGTCAACCCAAGGATTATCATGTTGTTCGAAAGGTAATTCGATATTCAATCCAACCGAAGTTCCTTTTCCTCTATGTGCTCCTTTATTACCAGCTTCCATAATTCCTGGTCCACCACCGGTAATAACACCAAATCCGTTTTCAGTTAATTTAAAGCCAACATCTTCAGCTAATTTATAATAAGGATCGTCTGTTTTTGTTCTTGCAGAGCCAAAAATAGATACACAAGGTCCTATTTTACTTAGTTTTTCATATCCTTCAACAAACTCGGCCATGATTTTAAAAATAGCCCAAGAATCGTTTGTTTTTATTTCATTCCAAGTTTTTGGTTGTAATTTTTCTTTTATTTTTCTGTCATCGTTCGGACTCATACTCATATTCTTTTATATTAAATGTAACAATTTATGCGCTAATTTACCTTTTTAGCAAGCTTGCTAATTTAGCTCTTTTTTTAAAAACTTAGCAGTATTAGTGAAAAAAACTGCCCTTAAGGACAGTTTTAATTATATAAATAAGAATATAATAGTGTATTATTGAGAAATGATTTATAATATCATTACCAATTAGATTTAATTATTTGAT
>CAXHZZ010000023.1:0-30350 GCA_964021635.1 uncultured Tenacibaculum sp. | reverse complement strand
TATAACAGATGGCAAAAAAAGAAGTAACGGTAGAAGAAAAGTTAAGAGCGTTATATGATTTACAGTTAATCGATTCTAGAATTGACGATATCAGAAATGTTCGAGGTGAATTACCTTTAGAAGTTGAAGATTTAGAAGATGAAGTTGCCGGGTTAAACACAAGACTTGCTAAGTTAAAAGAAGAAGCTACAAGTATAGATACAGATGTTAGCAATAAAAAACAAGCTATAACAGAGTCTAAAGCATTAATTGCTAAATACGAAGAGCAACAAAAAAATGTTCGTAACAATCGTGAGTTTGATTCTTTATCTAAAGAAGTAGAGTTTCAGGAATTAGAAATAGAATTATCTGAAAAGAGAATTAAAGAATATAAAGTTAAAATAGCTCAGAAAAACGACGTTATTGAAACTACTAAAGAGAAATTAAAAAAGCAGGAAACTCATTTAACTCACAAGAAGAATGAATTAGATGCTATTTTAAAAGAAACTGAAAAAGAAGAGCAATTATTAAAAGATAAATCTGCTGAATACGCAAAATCTATTGATGACCATTTATTAACAGCCTATAACAGAATTCGCACAAAAGTAAGAAACGGTTTAGCTGTTGTTGCTATTGAGCGTGGTGCTGCTGGTGGTTCTTTCTTTACAATACCGCCTCAGGTGCAATTAGAAATTGCTAACCGTAAGAAAATTACAATAGATGAACATAGTGGTCGTATCTTAGTAGATGCTGCTTTAGCCCAAGAAGAAAAAGAAAAAATTGACAACTTATTTGTTTAATATTTTACTTTTAAATATAAAAAAGCTCTCGAAAACGAGAGCTTTTTTTATGCGTAATGATAACAGTTTAATAGTTTAATTATCGTGAATTGCTATATGCGCAATCGCATCGCCCTGATTTACGATTGGAGAATGGTTTAAGCAAATAATATAACCCGATACAGATGCTTTTATTTTTCTTTCGAAAAAACCATATGGATCTGTTATTAAACCAATAACAGCTCCTTTTTCTACAGGATCTCCGTTATGTAATAATGATCTATACATACCAGAAGCACTAGCTCTTATCCATTTCGAATCACTAAAAACAACTTGCTTATCATCTTTATCCAACGGCTTATATGTGGTTGGAAATTTTTTAACCCCTAAATGATCTAGAACATTTAAAATTCCTGTAACCCCAACATGCGTTACTTTATTATTTATATCTAAAGACTTTCCTCCTTCATACAATAATACTTTTTTGCCTATTGCAACAGCAGATGCTCTAAAAGACTTATCACGTTCAGAAGAATATTTAACAAACTTAGCTCCGAAAATCTTAGCTAAATTAAAAGTATCAGTATCATCTTCAGAAATTCTTACCTGCGGGTAATTAAATCTATCATCACCTCCGGTATGAAAATCGATACAATAATCTGCATGGGCAACTAGTTCGTTCATAAAAGAATAGGCAAAATTACTTGCTAACGAACCTTTTTTAGTACCAGGAAAACTTCTATTTAAATCTTTACCGTCAGGAAACTCTCTTGTCTTAATAATAAATCCAAATACATTTACTACGGGGACGCAGATAATTATTCCTGCGTCTGGCACATTGTATTTGTTTGCTACTATTTGCCTAACAATCTCAATTCCATTCACCTCATTACCATGAATACCTGCACTTACTAATACACAAGGTCCATCTTTTTTAGCTCTACTTACAATAACAGCAACCTCTATCTTTGTTCTTGTATGTAACCGAGCAATATCCATTTTTAGTTGATAAGACTTACCTGGTAAAATTTTCTCTCCTAGTATGGTAATTTCTTTAGACATTTCTTTCTATATAACGAATAATGTTTTTAGCAATATCTAATTTAGTTGCTTGTTCTATACCTTCTAAACCAGGCGAAGAGTTTACTTCCATTATCATTGGTCCTGAATTAGATTGTAGCATATCTACACCACAAACACTTAAACCTAATTTCTTTGCAGCTTTTAACGCAGCGTTTTCTTCTTCTTCTGTTAATTCAAATAATTCAGCTGTTCCTCCTCTATGTAAATTAGATCTAAACTCACCTTCTTTACCTTGTCTTTTCATTGCTCCAACTACATTTCCATCAACTACAAAAACACGTAAATCTGCTCCTTTAGCCTCCGCTATAAACTCTTGAACTATAACACGTGCTTGTAAACCATTAAAAGCTTCTAATACAGATTCTGCTGCACTTTTTGTTTCAGCTAAAACAACTCCTACACCTTGCGTACCTTCTAATAGCTTAATAATACAAGGAGCTCCTCCTACTTTATTAATTACGGCACTAACATTTTTAGAGTTATTTGTAAAGGTGGTTTTAGGCATGTTTAAACCGGCTTTAGATAATACTTGCATACTTTGTAACTTATCTCTAGAACATACCAAAGCCTGAGAGTTTAATGTCGAAAAAACATTCATCATCTCGAATTGACGAACAACTGCAGTACCATAAAAAGTAATTGATGCACCAATTCTTGGAATTACAGCATCTATATTTTCTAAGAGTTTACCTTTATAATATATTTGTGGCTTTTTTTTCTCAATTAACAAATCACATTTCCCATGATCTATCACCAACATTTCATGTCCGCGTGCTTCTCCTGCAGCTACCAATCTTTTTGTTGAATATAACTCTGGATTTCTTGATAATACTGCAATTCTTAATTTTTGCATTTTATTAAATAATTTAGTTTTTTCAGACAACAAACATAGAGTATTTTATATTTTAATAGTAAAAAAAATAAAAATTATTTTTTAACATAAACCACTAAAAAACAATAAATTAACCACTATTGTTTGTGCAAATAATTTTAATTTTCAGAATACATAAACCTGTTGATTGTTTATATTTTTTTAATATAGGAAATTTTATTGCTGATAAAAAATTATACTAAAATAAAAAAGCTCAAATCTTAAGATTTGAGCTTTTAATAAAAAATTGAGCTAAATTAATAATCTAACTTTTTTACATATGATAATTTTGATTTCCAAATATCTAATTGATCTTTAAATTCCTGAATTCCTTTACGAACATTTAAAACTAAAGGGTTATCATCTTTTGCATTAGATATGAAACTTAAATTATTCTCTAACTGCTGCATATCACGAACAGTTTCATCTATTTTTTTACGAATAAAGTATTGTTCGTTATCAAGTTTCTTATAATCTTCCTGAACCAAGTATGTGTCTACAACATTTTTAAATTTCATCATTTCAATGTCAGCTTTACTCATGTTTAAGTTTCCTAAATGAGCATCTATAGCCTTGTTAAATTTCTCATCTAAATGACGAGCATTTCTTGGTAAAGAACCTAAATCTCTCCAATTAACAATGCTTTCTTTAATAGCTTCAAGCGTTAAATCTTCTGATGATTTAAGATTCTCTAAAAATTCTTTTTTTGCTTCTACAACGACTAACTGTTCTTTATTTTGTTCATCTTTTTGGGCGTGCAGCCTATCAAAATAAAAATTACACGCGTTTTTAAAACGTTTCCATATATCATCAGAAAATTTCCTTGGTACGTGACCAATTTTTTTCCAGTCAGACTGAATACGCTTCATTGTATTGGTAGTTTCATGCCAATCATCACTATCTTTTATACTTTCAGCAAGCTCTATTAATGCAATTTTACTTTTTAAATTGTCATTTTGAGTGTTTTTTTCTGATTTATAAAAAACGTTTTTAGCGCTATTAAATTTTTTTGTTGCATTTTTAAACTGCTGCCAAACAGCTTCACTTTTGTTGTATGGTAATTTACCTATATCGAAATATTTTTTTCTTAACTTCTCTATCTCTACAATACTTTTTTGCCAATCGTTATGCGATTTATTCTTAGAAGTATCAAATGCATCAATTTCTGCCACGACTACTAATTTAGCATCAATCATCTCTTGATACTTAGATTTTAATTCTTTAAAGTATTGGTGTCGTTTATCGTGAATTTTCTTTGTAGCTTCACTAAATTTACTCCAAACATCTTCTCTATGTTCTTTTCCTACAGGACCTACCTCTTCTTTCCACAAACGGTGTAAATCTTGTAATTCTTTAAAAGCTACATTTACATCTGCAATTTCATTTAAAGCTTCTGCTCGTGTAATTAATTTTAATTTTTCTTCTAAATTATGCTTAAAATCAAGCTCTCTAAAATCTTTATTTAAGTTTAACAAATCATAAAAACGCTCTACATGATGATGGTAAACCTTCCATGTATCATTATATTTTGTTTTTGGAACAGGACCTATTGTTTTCCAGCTTTTCTGAATAGTTTGAAAATCATTATACATCGTTTTTGCATCTGCATTTGCAATCAATGATTTTAATTCATCTATTAAAACATTTCTCTTAGTAAGGTTCTCTTTTAATTGATTTTCTAATTGAGAATAATAAGCATCACGTTTTGTTTTATAAGTTCCTAATAACTTATTGTATTCTGCTTTTACAGGACTTGAAAACTGAAAATCGATTGAATTTCCACCTTCTGCTAAGAAAGCCTCTTTTTTCTCGGCCAATAAAGCTCCAAACTTCGCATTAAATGCATTTTTAAGCGAATCTATATTCGATTTTAACTGCTGTACTTGATAGTTTGCTAATAACTTTTTTAATTCTTCAACCAACGCATCTAACTCCATAGAAGTATATTCTAACATTGGTATTTCGTGCTTTTCATCTGCTTTTTCAGCATCGTTAGCTACTTCGTTTTCTACTTCGTTTACTGCTTTTTCTGTTTCTGCCTTTACTACAGTTATTTCTTCAGTAATTGGTTGTTGTAATTCTTTTTCGTTATTTTCTAACATATCTACAATGTTTAAGTTCCTAATAATTAATTTTATAAATATACGGATTCTTATAGAATACCAAATATTATTTTCAAGTAGTTATTCTTAGTTATCATTCCATATTCTCCAAGCTTTTTCTGCTTGCTGCTCTAACATTTCTAATCCGTTTTTTATTACAGCTCCTTCTTTCCTTCCTTTTCTTAAAAAAGTTGTTTCGGATGGATTGTAAATTAAATCAAATAATAAATGTTTTTTTGATAAAAATTGATACGGAATATCTGGACAATCGCTAATATTAGGATGCGTTCCTAAAGGCGTACAATTAATTATTAAGTGACGAGATTTAATAATTTTCTTTGTTAAGTCATGATATGCTATTTGTTTCTTCCCTTCCGGATTTCTTGAAACAAATTTATACTTAATATTTAATTTCTTAAGTACATAAGCAACTGCCATAGACGCGCCTCCTGTACCTAAAATTAATGCTTTTGTATGATGATTTTTTAATAACGGTTTTAAGGATTTTTTAAACCCATAAACATCAGTATTAAAACCCTTTAACTTTCCTTTTTTAGATATCTTAATAGTATTTACAGCACCTACTTTTTGTGCTTTCTTATCTATTTTATCTAAATAATTAAAAACATCAAGTTTATAAGGAATCGTTACATTCATTCCTTTTAATTGTTTTTTATGGGCTTTTATTTTTAAAGGGAGTTCTTTAATTTCCTGAATATCAAAATTTACATATTCACTATTATCAAGTTTTAACTCTTTAAATTTAGTTGTGAAATATCCTTTTGAAAATGAATATGAAATGTTTTTACCTACTAAAGCATAAACATTGCTATTTTCTTTTTCTTCCATAAAAATCTATAATTAAAATTAAGGCAATACCTAAAATGATAAAACATACTGAAACCCATGTTTCTAATAGTAAAAAATCAGGCATAAATCGTTCGTAATTTTCAACAATCTTATTGCCTTTTTGATCTAATAAAAAATCATCGTTACTTACTTTGTATATAGTTTTTTTCCATGGCCACACAATACCTAAAGACCCTGTAATAAAACCTATAATAACTGCTGTTACTATTTGATTCCACCTTTTTAAAACATAGCCTAGTATATGCGACATAGAAACTAATCCGAATGCCGAACCTGCTGTAAAAACACTTATAATTTTTAAATATCTAATTTTTGTTTGATCTTTTAAAACCTCAAAATTTCCTGACAAAACGCTTGTAACAACACTACCTAAAACATTTACACTATCAACCAATAGTAATACATAATTACCTAATAAAATTAGGATAAATGAACCCGAGAGACCTGGCAATGTCATTCCAGAAACACCTATTATTCCGCATATAAAAACAAACCAAAGATTATCGTTTTCTTTTGCTGGTGTCATAAAACTAATAAATATACCTATTGATACTCCTATTACTAGAGCCACTAAGTTTTTTACTCGCCAATCTTTAAAATCTTTTGAGATATAATAAATAGATCCTATAATCATTCCAAAAAACCATGCCCATACATAGGTTTCGTAGTTTTTTAAAAAGTAATCTAAAATTAAAGAAACGCTAAAGTAGCTAAACATACTTCCTAGCATTACCAATGCTAAGAATTGCAAATTGGTATATTCTGCAAAACTTTTAAATCTACCTTTAAAAAGCAACATAAAAGCCTTACCGTTTATTCTTTGAAAAGAAAAAATAAGTTCTTTATAAAAGCCCATTACAAAAGCTATCATACCACCAGAAACTCCTGGTACTTTATTAGCACTTCCCATGACTAATCCTTTAAAAAAAAGATTTAATTTTTGTAATAGTGTACGTTGTATATACATTCTATGCTACTTAGAGCTCTAAGATACTTATTTTCTATTGTTCTTTTACAGCAAGTTTTTCTAATAGTAAAATTAATCCAAAACCGATGATAATTAATATTGATGCACACATTAATTGCGGATCTCCATCATAAGAAAAAGGTGAAACTGACAACTCATTAAAAGGCACTTGTTCTCCGTGAGAATTTGTTCTGAATGTTAATACTTTTTTCCAAGGCCAAATTTTATTTAACGAACCTATTATAAACCCTGTTAAAACAGCTAGTGTATAATTTTTATAGTTTGCAAATAAGTATTTTAAAACTCTAGAAAAAGATAACAATCCTATAATTGCTCCTGCACCAATAGCTGCTATCGTTGTAAAATCACGATTATTTACTGCGTCTAATACCGGCTTATAAGCTCCTAAAAGCACCAATATAAACGAACCTGAAATACCTGGCAAAATCATAGCGCAAATTGCTATTGCACCCGCAAAAAACATAAAGAGTGTCGATGAATTTTCAGAAATCATTGGGTTTAAAGTTGTAATATAATATGCTAAAACAGTACCCAAAACAACTAGAAAAACAGCTATGAAATTCCATTTTGTGATTTGCTTAGCAATATAAATTACACTTGCTAAAACTAATCCGAAGAAAAAAGACCACAATAAAATGGGGTGGCTTATTAATAACCAAGAAATTACTTTTGCTAAAGAAACTACACTGATAAACATCCCTATAAATAAGGCGAGTAGAAAGTTACCATTTAATTGTTTCCAGGCAGCTTTAAATCCGTCGTTTTTTAGTGTTTTAAACAAGCCTAAATTAATGTTACTTATCGAACTTAACAATTCTTCATAAATCCCTGAAATAAAAGCAATCGTTCCTCCAGAAACACCCGGAACAACATCTGCTGCTCCCATAGCAATTCCTTTTAACACGATTACCAAGTAATCTTTTTTAGTTCTATTCATATACGTTTGGTTACTCTTTTTTTTCTTTTGCTTTAAAGCGTATTAATTTTTTATTTTTTATTTCTAAACTGTCTTTTTTTTCTGTCTTTTTTTTCAATCCTAATTTTTTACCTAAATCTGATAAATTATTAAAGTTTACTTGATACGAAAGACCAATACCTTGTGTATAACCTTCTTCTTCTGTAGAATATTGCACTTCGTTTTGTCGGTTAAAAACAGTTCCTCTTAAATTACCTTCTTCATTTAATAATACCTCAACCTTAACTTCACCTACAACACTTGTTTGTGTATTTGCTCCTACCGGAACCCCCACTTTACCGTTAACAAGAACACGATCACTTAACTGTGTTGAGATAGATACATCTACCTGATCATCTGATCGCAAATTATTTACATCGCTTCTATCTCCTTGGGTATATCCTAAACCTAATTGAAATTTATTTCCTTTACTATTTAACATGTCTGTTAAAATACTTGATGCAATTTCAGATGCTGTACCTGTTAAACCAGATGCGGCACTATTACCTATTGTTTCTTCATTATAAAAGGTACCAAAAGCTAACAAAAATGTAAAATGCTGCATTTTTGTATTTAAATCATTAGCATTTAAAACAAATTCTAACTCTGAAGCAACAGTTGAATTTGCATTCGGAATTTTAATATCAAACTCTTGCTTTGAATTAAATAATCCTCCTGTAATTTTAGTGTATAAATCAATAGGTATTTTTCTATTAGAGTTAATATTATCTAATAACTGCGCTGGGTTTGCTTTGGTTTTATAGATGGCTGTTAAATCTAACTCTGCATCATAAGGACTCCCGTTCCAAGCAATAGTTCCTCCTTTTTGAACCGTAAAAGGTTTTGTTATTCCTGCATATTTAAAATTATACAACCCTTTATCTATTTCAAAATCTCCATACATTTTAAATTTACCAAGAGTATTAATATCAATTCTTAAGTTTCCTTCTCCACTTCCTTTTAATTCACTTCCCGAAACTTTATCTATTACTACCTGCGCAACTGCTTCTTTGGTAACTGCTAGGTTTATTTTTAAATCGAGTCCTTTAATATCTTTTATTGCGCCGCCATTAACATTATCTTCTTCTGGTACACCTGTTTTAAAACGAATTAACCTATAATTATCTATTGTTTTTACATTGTTTAAAGGAATTACAAACACAGTTCCTTTATTTGTTTTACCTTCAACAAGAATATCTAAATTACTTGTAAGTCCTCTAATCTCTGCGCTTCCATCTAAAAACCCGGTTCCGTAATAAGAAGATTCTTCAGTTTCTTTAGTATCTAATATTAATAAATTTCTTGTTTTTATATCTAATTTTAAATACCAATCTTTAAATTTTTGATGTGCAATATAACCAGATAAAGTTCCTTGTGTTTTATGTTTTGTATCTTCTAATAAGATATTATTTAACGTAAACTGCTGCTTATCTAAGGTAATACTTGTTTTACCTTTTAGGTCGAAATCGATATTTAAATATGGAAAAGTTAAACCTGCATCTTTAAAGTTTAAAACACCTTGAAAATCGGGGTTATTTAAAAACCCTTTGGCTGTAAAACCTCCTGTAACTTTACCTCTTAATTTGCTTAAAACTTCTTTACCTAAAGGGCTAAAAGCTGCTAACTCATACTCTTTTAAGGACACATTTAAATCAATTATTGATCTTTTTTTTGATAAATCAATCTCGCCAGTTGCCGAAATATTTTTAGCGTTTTCACTAACTAAAGAAAGATCTACATTGTATTTTTCGTATGAATTATTCCCTGTTACATTTAACGCTAAATCACCTTGCGGAAACTCGTTAACTTTAAAATTATCTATTTTTAACTTTCCTTTTGGTGCTATTTTACTTCCTTCTTGCTGATAATCTAAAACACCACTTAAATCCCCATCTAAGCGTAAACTATCTACCAAAGGTAAAAAGCTACCTAGTTTTACTTTATTAAAAGTAGCTTTTAAATCTTTGTAAGTACTATCGCGAACAACACCTTTAAATTCAATTTTTTGTGCTCCAGATTGAAATACAAATGGACTAATTTTAAAGTTATTCTTATTTAAATCGAATGCTACTTTATGATTATTATCTTCCTTTTTATTTATAACCCAATCAAAACCTTTATAATTAAGCGTAGATTTTTGAATACCAACAACCGATTTTTGCAATTCGTTAATCGTATAATAAAAATCTAAATTGAAGCTTTCAGAATAATTTTCACCACCTTTAAAAACAGATTTAAAATACAACGTATCATTTTCAGTTCTGTTTAACAAGTTTAATTTTTCTATATTATAATGCTTTGTATTAATTTTACTTGCCGTTAACTGTGTATTGTATAATGGGTTTTTATTATCCATTCTTAACACTATGTTTTCTATAACATTTTTATAAGCATCTACTTCAGGCGATGTAAAAGTTAGTTTTAAAGCATTTTTATCTGAATTTATTCTCCCCTTTAATCTTGTATTTTTACCTATTGATATGTTTGGCAAAAAAATGTCTATAATTTGGTTATATATCGTAAAATCAAAACTTAAAAACTGATTTGGAGATACCTTGTTAGGTTGGTAATTTGTATAAACGCTTCCTAAAGCGTTTTGTGTTATTGGTATTAACTCTTCAAACGTAAATTTACCTTTTAATTCTCCTCTAACAATATCATCAGAGTTTACTTTTATGGTTTTTATACTATCTTTTACCGAAGAATTTATTTCAAATATCTTAAAAGGATATTGTTGTTTTTGGTTAGTATAATATAGGTTTTCGAAAGTTGCTTTTCCTACAATATCATCAAAAGTGTTTCCTGAAATATTTAAATTAATGTTTCCCTTTAGCTCTGAAATACTATCTCGCGTAAACAGGTTTGTTTTTTTCAGATCAATCCTTTCGATATTAGCAATAAAATCAAACTTATTTATTTCTGATGAAAAGTCTGCTAACCCCTCAAATTGTAAATTAAAATTATTGTCTTTAGAACTTAATAAACCATCAAATTTTTTATTTTGAAATTGCCCGTTAACGTTTAAATTTTTATAGGTATAATTATTAAAATCTAGACTGCTAACTTTACCTATAACAATTGTATTTATATTATTTACATTAAATCCGCTTCCATTAACATCAGCTTTTAACGATACTTTTCCTAACACCGGATCGTTTGCAAAAACTCCTAAATCTAAATTTTTAAATTCTACTTCACCAATATAAGTTGCGTCTTCAATTTTATCAATATTTGTTAGCTGTAAATCAGAAACTATTGCTCCTATTTCTGAATTTACAGAAAGTGTCGCATCCATTTGTTCTGGTGTAATTCTAACAAGTCCTTTTAATTTAAAATCACCTAATCTTTGAAATTCTGGCGGTAATGATTTACCCAATAAGTTGGGCAATACATTTTTTAATTGAAAGTAATTTGCTGTAACATTATCTAAATCGGCATCAAAAACAAACCCTCTACTTGTTTTAACAGCATTAACAAACCCCATATCTCCAATAACTTTCATTCCGTTTTTAGAATAAAGTCTAATATTATTAGCACTAAAGTTATTTAATACACCATTAATATTTCCTTGAAAGTATAAAATATCATTACCGCTTAACTCATTATATAACTTATTTAAATCTTTTGCAGCGAGCGCACTTTTAAAGAAGTTGGCATTAATTTTTACTTTATCATTAAAATTAACAAAATCTTTACGATTATAGGTAAACTTTATATCTCCTTGTATTCTTGAATTATGGTTGGTTTCTAATACTGTTTTATCTAAATACATATACGATTTTGTATATGTAAAATCTGTTGTTAAGTTAGTTACTTTAATGCCTCTGTTTTCTGTAAAACTCATTTCTCGCATATTCAAAGAAACATCGGGACCAATAATTGAAAAATCTAACACATTACCATAAGCATTATAAGCTGCAAATTTTAGTGGTTTTATATTGTTTTCATCTAACAACTTAAATGTTAAATTTTCAAGAGAAATTTTACTACTCTTTAGTATAAATGTATTTGCTAAACTGTCTTTGGGCTTACCATCATTAAAACTTTCAATAAAGATAGACATGTTATCGTCGTCTTCTCCTTTATATTTTTTCATATTAAAATAAGTTCCGCTTAAAGAAGCTTCTCCTAAATCAATATTATTTTCTACTATTTTTTTAACATTTTGTAATGAAGTACTTAAATTTTCAACAAAAATAAGGGTGTCTTTATGGTGATCTCTTATCTCAATTCCTTTTAACTGAACACTCCCCAACCACGACAAATCTACTTTTTTGACTACAATATTAGTATTGTACTCTTTGTTAAGCCAGTTCGTTGCTTGTTTCGCTAATTCGCTTTGAACAATTGGTAGTGATAATAAAATAATAAGCAGGACTAATAAAAGCACAAAGTACTTTAAAAATCTCCACAATATTTCGCCTATTTTTTTAATGAGAATGTTATTTATAAATGACTAACAAATGTACTCAGCTAACTGCAAAAATGCTGCCTTATTTTAAAGAAATATTATTTTTAACGAAATTCTAACGCAATATCGATATTTTTGCATTTTAATACAACATACATTGAGTACAAAAAACAGCTATATCTTAGGTATTGAAAGCTCTTGTGACGACACAAGTGCTTCAGTAATTTATAACGGAAAAGTAATAAGTAATGTGGTTGCCAATCAGGAAATACATGCTAAATATGGCGGTGTTGTTCCCGAACTTGCATCACGAGCACATCAACAAAATATTGTTCCGGTAGTACAACAAGCTATAGAGCAAGCTAATATTACAAAACACGATCTAAATGCAATTGCTTTTACACGTGGCCCTGGTTTAATGGGATCTTTATTAGTAGGTACTTCTTTTGCTAAATCTTTTGCCTTAGGTTTAAATATTCCGCTATTAGATATAAACCATATGCAGGCGCATATTTTGGCTCATTTTATTAAAGATGAAGATAGTAAAATACCGCCTTTTCCTTTTGTGTGCTTAACCATAAGTGGCGGTCACACACAAATTGTAAAAGTTACCAATCATTTTGAGATGGAAATCTTGGGTGAAACTATTGATGATGCTGTGGGTGAAGCTTTTGATAAATCAGCAAAAATATTAGGTTTACCTTACCCTGGTGGGCCTTTAATTGACAAATATGGGCAATTAGGAAATCCGAAAGCATATCAATTTACAAAACCTAAAGTGGGCGATTTACAATTTAGCTTTAGCGGATTAAAAACAGGGATTTTGCGTTTTATTCAGAAAAATGTAAAAGAGAATTCAAATTTTATTGAAGAAAACCTACACGATATCTGTGCCTCAATTCAACATACGATTATCGAAATATTAATGGATAAGCTAAAAAACACCGTTAAACAAACCGGTATTAAACACATTGCTATTGCGGGTGGAGTTTCTGCAAATTCAGAAATTAGAAAACGTTTAGAGGTTGCAGAAAAACATTGGGGATGGACAACCTATATTCCTAAATTTGAATATACTACCGATAATGCTGCCATGATTGCCATTGCCGGTTACTTAAAATATTTAAACAACGATTTTTCGGATATTTCGGTTACCGCCAAAGCACGTTTAAAAGTTACCGAATAAATATTTTAAATCATATTTATTTACAAAAAATGCTATTAAAATTATTTAATGGTGTTTTTTGTTTAGAGCCTGTTTAAAAATAGAAGAAACTATCAGTTCGAGTGATTTTTTTCCTTCAAAAAATTGTATCGAGATCTTTTTTAACATCAAAATAGAACAATTCAAATTCTCGATACATTTTTAATTCCTTTTAGTCATTAAAATCACTCGAATTGACAAAATTGTAGCAAATAAGGATGAGAAACTGAAATAAATTCAGTTTGACGGATTCAATTGACTGTTTCCTTTCCATAAAAACTTAAACTCAAAATATAAAACTTAGCTCAAATTTATAGCCCCGATTATAGCATTTGTTTGAGCTCTTTTTTGTTTTTTTCAAACAAAAAAAGCGAGTGCGAAAAGCGGGAAATAGCTTCAAAAAATAATTTTACAAATCGATTTCTTTTAACGCTTTAATATTATTACGCTCTAAAAAAGCATCAATAGTTTCGAAATGCTCAATAACACGTTGATCTTTAAATTCGAATACTTTTTCTGACAAACCTTGCAGGAAATCACGATCGTGAGATACTAAAATTAAGGTTCCGTCGAAATGTAATAGTGCTTCTTTTATCACATCTTTAGATCGTAAATCTAAGTGATTCGTAGGCTCATCTAAAATTAACACATTTACAGGTTCTAGTAATAACTTAACCATTGCCAAACGTGTTTTCTCTCCACCAGAAAGCACTTTCACTTTCTTTTCAATATCATCACCAGCAAACATAAAACGCCCTAAAATGTTTTTTATTTGCGTTCGTACATCTCCTTCAGCAACCTCATCTACCGTTTGAAAAACCGTTAACTCAGGGTCTAATAATGAAGCCTGATTCTGGGCAAAATAGCCAACCTTGGCATTATGCCCTAATCCGCATTCACCTTCAAAATCTATTTCTCCCATAATTGCTTTAATCATGGTTGATTTCCCTTCTCCGTTACGCCCTACAAACGACACTTTTTCACCACGAGAAATTGAAAAACTAGCCTCTTCAAAAACCGTTAAATCGCCATATTTTTTGGTTAAATTTTCTACTTTTACAGGATAATCTCCCGAACGTGGCGATGGCGGAAAACGTAATTTTAACGACGTCGTATCTACCTCATCAATTTCTATCGGAACAATTTTTTCTAACATACGCACTCGCGATGCCACTTGATTTGTTTTAGAATACGTTCCTTTAAAACGCTCTATAAACCCTTTAATATCAGCAATAGTTTTTTGTTGTTCTTGGTAGGCTTTTATTTGATGCGAACGACGTTCTTTTCTAAGCTCTAAATAATGTGAATAATTGGCTT
The DNA here is from genome assembly GCA_964021635.1 of uncultured Tenacibaculum sp. Taxonomy (GTDB): domain Bacteria; phylum Bacteroidota; class Bacteroidia; order Flavobacteriales; family Flavobacteriaceae; genus Polaribacter. The sequence goes on along the minus strand of CAXHZZ010000023.1, from coordinate 15,791 downwards.
TATAATCGTGAATCGTCCCCATGGTAACCTCAATAGTTCGGTTGGTAATATTATCGATAAATGCTTTATCGTGCGAAATTACCACTACTGCTTTGGCTTTGTTTAATAAGAAATTTTCTAACCAAATTACAGATTCAATATCTACGTGGTTCGTTGGTTCATCTAATAAAATTAAATCGGGTTTTTGCAATAAAATCTTCGCCAACTCAATACGCATACGCCAACCACCACTAAACTCGCTTGTTAAACGATCAAAATCTTCTTGCTTAAATCCCAATCCTTTTAGCGCTTTTTCTACCTCAGCTTCGTAATTTACCTCTTCTAAAGCATAATAACTTTCACCTAAATCGGTAACACGCTCTATAATTTTCATGTATTCTTCCGATTCGTAATCGGTACGCGTTTCTAACTGCTTATTTAATGATTCCATTTCGGTTTTCATCTTAAAAACAGCGTCAAAAGCTTTTGATGCTTCTGCTCTTACCGTGCAATTATCTTCCATTAACAAATGCTGTGGCAAGTAAGCGATTACCGTGTCTTTCGGACTTCTAACGCCGCCTTTGCTAGCTTTAGAAACTCCTGCCATAATTTTCATCATGGTTGATTTTCCGGCGCCGTTTTTACCCATTAAGGCTATTTTATCATTTTCGTTTATCACAAACGAAACATCTTTAAATAAGGTTTTTCCACTAAACTCAACCGTTAATTGATCTACAGTAATCATGCGTATGTATTTTAAATCGCGAAATTAGCAAAAACTGTGCATAACTTATTAAAAACTTTAGGGAATGCTAGTTATTGATTTTGCTATATTTACAAGAAAATTGCTAATAATTTATCATATCCTTTTTAAACCAGTGATTAAAGGAATAAAGTGTCTTGTTTAAGGAGTTGTACCTAATTATAAAATGAACGAAAAAGCAGTTAGATTAAATAAATTTTTAAGAGTTCATAATATTTCTTTAAATCGATTTATTGAAATTGTTTCTCCCTTTAATTTCGGAATTGAATTTCGTCCTACAACCAAGATTAATGAAAGAATTATTGACTTCGTTGAATTTTTTTTAGGAATTGAGGAAAGTAAAAGATATCTAATAAGTGAAAATGAAAAATTTGATTATTCAAAATCTACTGAAGGAGTTTTAAGAAGGTTAAGAAAAGAACAAATTCAGCCAAAAACTATATTTAAATTTTATTCAAATGATGAAAATGGATTTAATTTGGATGCTCTTAAAAACAAGTATTTATACCACAATAGTCATCTATCTTTTAACGACCCTTTTGATTGTAATATCAATTTAGTTTCATTCGAAAGAAATGGAAAACTTAAAAAAACGAATAAAAAAAAGAAAGAGTCTTTTAAAAATAAGTTAAATAATATTGGTATTTGTTGTTTTACTGGAAACAAAAATTCGATTTTAATGTGGTCTCACTATTCAGATAGTCACAACGGTTATTGTTTAGAATTTGAAAAAAAGGAAAATGAATTATACCCAATAAATTATATAAAGAATTTCAGCCAAACAAATTATTATGAAAATGTAAAGGATTCTGAATTTCATATAACATATAGTAAATCTATTGAATGGAAATATGAAAATGAATATCGTTCTATTGTAAAGAACATCGATTCTAAAAACCCAAATTCAAGAAAAATAGAGTTTAATGAGAAACGATTGAAAGCTATTTATTTTGGAGTTAAAGCATCAGATGAACTTAAATTGAAAATAATAGAGATTTTAAAAGACAATTATTCAAATTTTAAAGAAATTGAATTGTATGAAACATATTTAAAGCAAAATACTTTTGAAATAGAATCAAAAAAAATTAACTAGGTACAACACCTAATATAATTTAGTGTTAGTTCTAGCCAATTTACGAAAGTAATTGATTATTTATATTCGGTTATTATATACTTAACAATACACAAACTAATTCCCAAACACAATAATAAACAGAAAAAAACATGAAAAAATTGCAATGGAGCAAAGAATTCTTTGATACTTCAACCAAACTAACAGAAGCTAATAAAAATATAGCTGTTTTAAATACTGAATGGTTTTCTGACACTGCGAACTTAAAACTGAATGACGAAAAATTTAAATTTGAGAAACAAGGGGTTTTTAGCAATGATTTTTTGATTAAAAATACTATTGAAAACAAAGTGATTGGAAGTATAAAATACCATTCATTTAAAACTAAAGCAACCATAAAAATTGAAGAAAAAGAATTTATCTGGACTCAAAAAGGTTTCTGGGGTAGTCAATGGATTTTAACTGATAATAACCAAACAATATCTACTTATAAAAGTGATTACTTTTCTGGCGGAAAAATTGAAACTACAAGTGATGATTATTTATTAATTTCAACAGGCTTGTTTATCACAAATTATTATGTAAAAATGATGCTTGCTTTTTTTATGATTATAATGATTCCTCTTTTTATGAATTAATAACACATTGCACTTATAATTTTATAATCAGCTCTTTAATAGCTGCCTTCATAAAACAAAAAAAAGAGATATTGCTAAATATCTCTTTTCGTATCGTTTTTGAATAAATAAAAATCTAACTCACTTGAGTTTATAATTGCTGCATCGCTTCACCAATTACGGTTTCTCCTTCTAAAATCTCGAAAACCCTATTATTTGGCGCATCATCATTTAAAGCTAATACTAACGTTTCAGCAACATCTGCCCTACTAATCTCTCCTTGTTTGTGCAGCTTTTCTTTTAACATTATTTTTCCTTTCCCATCTGCATTCGTTAATGCTCCGGGTCTTACAATTGCAAAATTCAATCCACTATTAATAAGGTGGTCATCTGCCTTTTGCTTCGCTTTCATATACGCTTGTAAATCCCCAGCTTCTTCACGAGTATCTGCTCCCATAGAGCTTAACATAACAAACTTATTAATATTAGCCATTTTAGCCGCTGATATTAAACGCTTAGCACCTTCTTGATCTACTTCAACCACGTTTTTCCCTCCAGATCCAGCTGCAAAAATAACTTTGTCTATATCCTTAACCGTATGTGTAATATCTTTTGTTAAATCACCCAATACAGTATCTATATTTTCCGATTTAAATTGCGCAACTTGTTCTTCCTTTCTTACCATGGCAATCGGATTAAAGTTTTGCGATGATTTTAAAAATTGTACTATTTTTTTTCCTGTGGTACCATTTGCACCAGCTACTAATATATTTTTCATAATTTATTTACTATTTATAAATAAAGCATAAATAATGCCTGGTATCCAGCCTACAAGTGTTAAAAGAAGGCTTATTAAAAATTCTGTTCCTAGCCCGTGTTTTAAAAACACTGCTAATGGTGGTAAAAGAAAACTTAATAGTATGGTTAATATCGACATAATTTATGTTTTATTGGTTCGATACAAAATTATAACACTTCTGGGCTTCAACTTAACTTGAATCATTTTAACCTTAGCGCATTTAATAAAAGCCTTAACCGATTAAAACTTATTATAATTTCTGTCTAAATATAATTACACTATATTATTTAACTTTATGAATATCATTTATATCTTGGCGCTTATAAATAAGTTTCATTAAAGAAATTAGTAAAAAAACTTAAACTGTATAAATACAGTAATTATTAAATTTACAATTTTTAAAAAGAGAGGCATCTTGCAAGTTGATATAAAAGAACCAAGGATTAAATGTTACACATGTATGCGACCTAACAGCACTTGCATATGTAAACATCTTAATCCTTTTCATACCAATACCCGTTTTATTATTCTGATGCATCCAAAGGAATACCGAAAAGAAAAAAGCGGAACCGGTCATATAACAAACCTTCAACTTAAAAACTCAGAGGTAATTGTTGGCGTAGATTTTACCAATAATAGCCGCGTAAACCAAATATTAGCGAATAAAGAAAACAATGCTTTCTTACTCTATCCTGGTAAAGACAGCTTTAACATCTCTACAAGAAAAAGTAACGAGATAAATTCCTTTATGGGCAGTAATCCATATCTTTTTATTCTTGATGGTACCTGGCCTTGTGCTCGTAAAATGCTTAAACTAAGTACCAACTTACAACAACTAAAAAGAGTAAGTTTCGATAATAATATTAAATCGAAATTTATAATTAAGCAGCAGCCAGCAGCGCTTTGCCTAAGCACAATAGAGTCTGTGTACACCGTAATAAACTTACTTAACAAGAGCAGTTTAGAAAAATGCAATACCAACAACTTCTTGCTTCCTTTCGAAAAAATGATAGCGCATCAGCTTGAATATGCGTTAAACCCAAATAGTAAAAACTACAGTGCTACCGCAAATAAAGAGATAATTACCAAAAACATGTATAAGAAAAACACCGAAAGAAGTGTTATTTTCGAAAAAGAGCACTTGTAAGGGCGACAGCTGGAAGCTAAATTTAAAAATTGATAAGAATATGCAAGTAATTTTAGGAGCTAACGGAATAATTGGTGAGGAACTAGCCAAAGAATTAAGGGCTAATTACACCAACAACATAAAACTAGTGGGACGAAACCCTAAAAAAGTACATCCGAACGATATATTATGTAAAGGGAATTTACTCAACTCAGAGGATGTAAATAAAGCGTTGGTAAATGCTGATATTGCCTACATGACAGTGGGACTTCCTTATAAATCTGATGTTTGGTTAAGTGATTGGCCTAAAATAATGCAAAATGTTATAAATGCTTGCAAGGCTAACAATTGCAAACTGGTTTATTTTGATAATACCTATGCCTATGCACAAGACACTAAAGTTCAAAAAGAAGACACCGAGTTAAATTCTGAAGGTAAAAAAGGGGTTGCTAAAAAAAACACGGCACAACTTTTACTAAAAGCAATAGCAAAAAAAGAAATTGAGGCTGTTATCTGCCGAGCGCCAGAATTTTATGGACCCGGTAAAACAAAAGGAATAACAAACACACTTGTATTCGAGAAACTAAAAGCAAATAAAAAACCAAAAGTATTGCTAAACGACAACGTATTACGAACTTTAATTTACACTCCAGATGCAAGTAAAGCAATGGCTTTAATAGCCAATCATCCTAAAACCTATGGACAAACTTGGCACCTACCGTGCGATGATAACCGACTTACTTACAAACAAATTATCAGTGAAATCTCCAAGCAATTAGGGCATACTATTAAATATGATGTCTTAAATTCGTTTGTATTAAAAATAGCATCCTTATTTAACAGTAATAGTAAAGAAACACAAGAGTTACTGCCTCGCTACAACATCGATAATATATTTAATTCTTCTAAATTTAAGAATAAATTTCCCGATTTTAAAGTAACTTCTTATCAAGAGGGAATCAAAACGATAATTAAGGATTATCAAATTAAATAAAACATCAAACAAACTTATCAATTAATTTAATATCAATACGATTAGTCCTTAAATTTGTTTTTTATAAAAGCGTATTAAATATATAGTAAAATGAAAGTTACTGTTGAAAAAAATGAAAAAGTTGCAAACATGATCTTTGCTTCTATTTACCCGCTTTACTGGAATAGGTTAGATAAAAATGGTAGAACAAAAGATGAGTTTCATCAAGTACTCGAATGGTTTACTGGCTTTAATGAAAACAAATTACAAGCGCTTATTGAAGAGAAAGTAACATTTAAATCCTTTTTTGAGCAAGCAAAAATTCATCCTAACGCACATATGATTAAAGGAGTTGTTTGCGGATATCGAATTGAAGAAATAGCTGAAGAATTTGAGCTGTATAAACAATGTAGGCAAATGGAAAAGCTGATTGATGAATTGGCTAAAGGACGTAAAATAGAGAAAATTTTACGAAAAGAAAAGAAGTAAACTCCTAGTATCAAAGCAGCTATCTATAGCCTTTTAGTGAATATTAATAATACTCTTATTAAACTCCAAATTGAGTTAAATGGTGATCTAAATGCTTGTAAAAAGAATTATTCCATTCTTGTTCTGTTAACTTACCAAAAGAGTGTGATTCTTTTCCGTCGAAATACGTACCTCCTAGTTCTTGCGTTTTAACTATAAAAGCTATTAAGCGTTTTTTTTCTGTTGTAAACTCACGTTCATCAGTAATGATAAATTGCGGGGCAGTTCTTCCGTTTTTAGCAAAAGGAGTTTCATTTACTACCGCTTTTTTTACAAATGCCTTAAGTAACATTCTAACAACACCATTTGGTTTTGTATGCTTGTTTGTATAAACCATTTCGTAAGTAACACAACAATGTGCTAGCATTTCGGCAACACTCATTTTACCCCAGTTAGGTTGACTTGTTGGAGTTAATTTTTCTATTCTATTAATTACCTCGTTAGTAACTTTTTTGTTAAAAATATTCTTCATTTTTATGCTTTTTTAGCTAGTAAAATAATATCTGAAGTGTGTGCGTAAATTACAATTCAACAATATGATTAAAAATATTAGTTATGTTATTCATTATAAACTTTTAATATGCATTCAAATACCTTTTAACAACTAGATTAGGGTTAGGTAATCCAATTTGTTAATGCATAATCTTAAACAACAATTCTTTTAAAATATCAGCATGAGATTGATTAGCTCCTACTCCTTTACTTTTTACATCTGCTTCTCTTAATAAAGCAATTACTTGTGATACTTTTCGCATCGGATAATTTTTCGCTGCCGAGCTATAATCGTCTACAAAAAACGGATTCACACCTAAATTCTTTGCTACCGAACCTTTCGATTTATCTTTTAATCCGTGATACATTAATAGTTGTGTAAAAAAACTATTTAACAATGAAATAGTCATTACTAACGGATTACTTTTTGGATTTTGCGCAAAATAATTGATAATCCTATTTGCTTTAACCACATCTCGTTGACCGATAGCTTTTCGCAACTCGAAATTATTAAAATCTTTAGAGATTCCAATATTTTCTTCAATATGCTTATCAGTAATAACAGATTCTTTAGGTAAAACAGAAGTTAACTTATCTAATTCGTTTGCTATTTTACTTAAATCAACACCCAAAAACTCTACTAACATCTGAGATGCTTTAGGTTCGATATTATATTTTTTACCAACTAAAACTCTACGAATCCAGTCAGCAACCTGATTTTCATATAACTTCTTACTCTCGTAAATCAATCCGTTTTTAGCAATCGCTTTATAGGCTTTTTTACGTTTATCTAACTTTTTATATTTATAATTAAAAACCAAAACCGTAGTTGGTTGCGGATTCGCAGCATAGGCCTCAATTTTATCAATAGTACGACTTAAATCTTGTGCTTCTTTTACGATTATCACCTGGCGATCTGCCATCATCGGATATCGTTTTGCTGACGAAACAATTTCATCAATTGTAACGTCACGCCCATACATTACAACTTGATTAAATCCTTTCTCAGATTCATCAAGTACGTTTTCTTCAATATAATCAGAAATTTTATCGATATAATAAGGCTCCTCACCCATTAAAAAATAAACAGGTTGTATGTTTCCCCCTTTTATATCAGAAATAATATTTTTAATCTCGTTCATAACTTTTACTAAGGCAATACTCGGAAGAAAAAAATACAATCTTTAACTTAAGATTACAAAGCTTTGCTGGCAATGACTTTCTATTTTTACATATATTTGAAACATGCAAAAACTGAATCTTCCTAACTATACATTCAAGCTCAAAAATAACGAAAATAAGACGTTTATTTTTGATAAATGGAGAAAAAAATATCTTGTATTAACTCCAGAAGAATGGGTACGACAACATTTTGTACAGTTTTTAATTGAAGAAAAAAAATATCCTATTTCCTTAACAGCGTTAGAAAAACAATTAACCATTAACAACTTAAAAAAACGTACTGATATTGTTATTTTCTCTTCGGATGGGACACCAAATATTATTGTAGAATGCAAGGCTCCGAAAATTAAAATAGGCCAAGATACTTTCGATCAAATTGCACGCTACAACTTAAAATTAAATGCTAATTATTTAATTGTTACCAACGGATTACAGCATTATTTTTGCAAGCTTGATAAGGAAAATGAAACCTATATATTTTTAGAAGATATTCCTGATTATAAATAAATAATGATTTAATATTATTTTTGATGAATGGAAAAGTATTTCAAATTAGTTCTCGATACAAAACTCTAAAAAAAGAGTTTTACTCGAACTGAAAACACATCAATTATAAATAAACCCTCACTTCGAGTATTTTGAAGAATGAAAAATGTGTCGAGAAGTATTATTTATTAATTCTCAATAAAAAATAATTTCACTCGATCTTACAAAAACAAGAACATAAACTTTAAATTAGCTCTCTTGAAAACAGCCATCGTTATATTAAATTGGAATGGTAAAAAATTGTTAGAACAATTTTTACCATCGGTCGTAAATTTTAGCTCACAAGAAGCCGAAGTTTATGTAGCCGACAATGCTTCTACTGATGATTCTATTGAATTTATCAAACAAAACTACCCTACAGTAAAAATTATAAAAAACAATATTAACGGTGGTTATGCTAAAGGATACAACGATGCTTTACAACATATTGATGCCGATATTTATTGCTTAGTAAACTCGGACATTGAAGTTACTAAAAACTGGTTAACTCCCATTTTAACTACTTTTAAAACAGCGCCAAATACAGCCATAATTCAGCCTAAGATTTTAGATTTTAAAGATAAATCGAAATTTGAATATGCAGGTGCTGGTGGCGGATTTATAGATTTATATGGCTATCCGTATTGTCGTGGACGTATTTTTAATCATTTAGAAACTGACAACGGACAATTTAACGATACAACTGATATTTTTTGGGCTTCTGGTGCTTGTTTATTTATTCGCGCTGAAGTGTATCATAAACTAAATGGTTTTGACGAAGATTATTTTGCACATCAAGAAGAAATTGATTTATGTTGGCGTGCAAAAAACGAAGGTTTTGATATAAAATATGTAGGAGATTCAACTGTATATCATGTTGGCGGAGCTACATTGGAAGCTATCAACCCCAAAAAAACATACTTAAACTTTAGAAACAGTTTACTAAACGTTGTTAAGAACGTACCTAGAAAATGGTTTTTGTTCGTTATTTTTTCTCGTTTGATTTTAGACGGAATCGCCGGTATAAAATTCTTAACAGAATTAAAACCTAAACACACACTTGCTATTCTAAAAGCACATATTAGTTTTTATGCAAACTTCTTTAAATTTTTAGCAAAAAGAAAAAAACTACAAAAAAAAGCGAATTACAACAAACACACTTCCGTTGTTTGGCAATGTTATGCGTTGGGAAGAACTACTTTTAACGAATTGAAATAGCTCTTTTATTAGTTTTTTTTTAATAAATTGGTGTGATTCCGAAATAAATTCGGAACAATGTTTACGATACCCTGAAATTCATAAAAAGACTTAGCCCCGATTGTAGCATTTGCTTGAGCTCCTCGCAGAGAGCGAGTGCGAAAAGCGGGAAATAGCTTCAAATACTTAGTTCAGTTATTTACAGAATATCTAAATTTCCTTTTCCTTCACGAATTACTTCTGGTAAATCGTTTGTTAAATCGATAATTGTAGATGCGTAATTATCCCCGAAACCACCATCTACCACAACATCAACTATGTTTTGCCATTTCTCGAAAATCAATTCAGGATCGGTAGTATATTCTATCACTTCGTCTTCATCGTGAATAGAAGTTGAAACAATCGGGTTTCCTAAAGCTTCTACAATCGCTATAGCAATTGCATTATCTGGCACACGAATACCAACAGTTTTACGTTTTTTAAATACTTTTGGCAAGGAGTTACTTCTTGGTAAAATAAAGGTATAAGGACCTGGTAATGCTCTTTTTAAAATTTTATAAGTAGCAGTATCTATTTGTTTTACATAGTCTGATAAATGACTTAGATTGTTACAAACAAACGAGAAGTTAGACTTCTCTAACTTTACGCCTTTTATCTTTGCTATTTTTTCTAATGCTTTGGTATTAGTGATATCGCAGCCTAATCCATAAACAGTATCTGTTGGATAAATTACCAAACCGCCATTTTGTAACACTTTTACAATTTTAGCTATTTCTTTCGGGTTCGGATTGTCGTTATACAGTTTTATGAATTGCGCCATGTCTTAAAATTTATCAAAATCGAAATCGTCAATATTTTCAAAACTCGGGTAATCATCATCAGAGTTATCATCTAAATCATCAGAAATAGTTGCTTTAAATTCCTTTTCTGGAGCCTCATCAGGAATTTCACCTACCGTTAAGATTATTTTAGATTCGGTAACTAGTTCGTCAGACTGCTCTACAACTTCTACATAAAACGTCCACATTTGTAAAAAATCATACACATATATCAGTTTATCATTCATACTTGGCAATGTATCTTTTAAAACAAAGGTTGCCATTGAAGCTTCTTCACCTGCTTCTGCCATATCAAATAATGGAATTTCTTCTCCCTGGTTCCAATCTTCATCGGTACGATAAAAAGAGGCCATTTCTTGTCCGTTAAAACCAAACGATTTAGCGATATCAAAATGTAAATCTTCTAATGATTTTACTTCATTAACCACTAATGTTCTAATTACATCTTTTTTGGTATCTAATATTACACGTACTTTATACATTCTATCATTTTTAGTCGCCACAAAAATACGTATTTTTGACTGAAAATTATAGCAAAATGAATACGCAACAATCTCTCGATATACTTAACGGCTACAATAAAGACACTTTGATGGAAACTCTTAAAATTGAGTTCGTTGCTGTTGGTGCTGATTTTTTAACTGCAAAAATGCCTGTAAATTCAAAAGTACATCAACCTTATGGAATTTTACACGGTGGTGCAACAGCTGCTTTAGCCGAAACTGTTGGTAGCTCTGCTTCTGCTTTTTTCTTAAATGATAATAGTAAAATCGTAAAAGGGATTGAACTGAGTATTAATCACCTAAAAAGCAAAAGAGAAGGTGAAGTTTTTGCCACTGCGAAAGCAATTCACCAAGGTAGAACAACGCATTTATGGGAAGTTAAAATTGTTGATGAAGAAGATAATTTAATTTCTTTATGCAAAATAACCAACATTGTTTTAGATAAGAAGTAAACAAATTTTAAATAATAGCTAAGTTGGATATATTTTTAAGCATAGAAAAAGCTCTCGAAAGCAAACTTCCTTTTGTCGTTTATCGAAAACCAAATGCTACATTATTAAAGGGATGGTTTCAGAAAAATGCTAATTTATATACTTCGAAAGAGTATACCGAAAGCGGATTTATATTTGCGCCTTTTGATGATAAAAATACTGCCATTTTACTCCCGAAAGAACATTCTTTTTCTCTAAAAGAAGAAGCTTTATTTGAAATTGACTTAATTGACAAAAATAATTTTGAATCGGATTATTCTTCAGAAAAATCACACATTCATTTAGTCGAAAAAGGCATTAAAGCGATTGATGAAAATCAATTTAAAAAAGTTGTTTTATCAAGAAAAGAAGAAGTGAAACTTAGCAATTTTAACGCCATTAAAACATTTAAAAAGCTTCTTGCAAACTACCCAAATGCATTTACTTACATATGGTTTCATCCGAAAGTTGGAATGTGGTTAGGTGCAACGCCAGAAACTTTAGTACAAATTAAAGATAACAATTTTAAAACAATGTCTTTAGCAGGAACACAAGTTTTTAATGGCACAACCAATGTTTCTTGGCCTCCAAAAGAAATTGAAGAGCAACAATTTGTAACCGATTATATAACAGATAAACTTATAAGTATTTGTAATAAAACGACAAAAGGAACTGTAGAAACTATAAAAGCTGGGAATTTATTACATTTAAGAACCTTAATTTCTGGAGAAATAAATTCAGAAAATTCAACTTTAATAAAAAAACTACACCCTACTCCGGCGGTTTGCGGATTACCTTTAGAAAAAGCTAAAGGATTCATTTTAAAAAACGAAAATTATAACAGAAGTTACTACACTGGTTTTTTAGGCGAATTGAATTTAAAAACTGATAACAAAAATACTTCTGAGCTTTTTGTAAACCTTAGGTGTATGGAAGTTATAAACAACTCGGCATATATTTTTGTTGGTGGCGGAATCACCAAAGAAAGCAACCCAAAAAGCGAATGGCAAGAAACTGTTGCGAAAACAAAAACAATAAAAAAAGTTTTATAACTATAAAAATAAAAAGCATTAACTTTTAAAAGTTAATGCTTTTATGTGTAAATTGAATTTGAATTGATTTTTTGGCACAAACCTAAATACGAAATACATTTTGTATTTAAGTTTTTGCTTCAGTTATCATCTGCTTAAATATCGTCGAAAGAAACGTCTGTAAAACTTTCTGCTGAAGCTACTTTCTGCTCTTCACCTGTTGTTTCTTCTTCTTTTTTGTAATCTTTTTGATGGCGTTCACTTATTACTTCAGATCCTTTTTCATTTACAATAAAATCAGTCGCTTTATTTAGCATCTCTTTAAAGTCTGAAAAATCTTCTTTATATAAGTAAATTTTGTGCTTTTGATAATGAAAAGAGCCATCATCATGGGTGAACTTTTTACTCTCTGTTACTGTTAAGTAATAGTCATCTGCTTTTGTAGATCTTACATCAAAGAAATAAGTTCTTCTTCCTGCTCTTAAAACTTGTGAAAAAATTTCCTCTTGTTCTACTCTCTCTCTTTCACTCATAATTCGTTTCTTAAATAATAATTGTTTACTTAAAATTGCTCAACAAATCTAACAAAATAATTGACTTGGCAATACGAAACCTTACATTTCTTTTTCTAAAAGTTGCTGTTCATAAAGTTCTTTATAGTAACCTTCTTCTTCTATTAATTGATTATGAACACCTTGCTGAATAATCTTACCTTCATCTAAAATAATAATTTTATCGGCATTTTTTGCTGATGAAACTCTGTGACTAATGATAATAGTAGTTTTATCGCTTGATACTTTTTCTAGATTAGAAAGAATTTGCTCTTCTGTTTCTGTATCGACCGCAGATAAACAATCATCAAAAATTAAAATTTTAGGATTTTTTATAATAGCTCTTGCGATTGATGTTCGTTGTTTTTGCCCCCCTGATAAAGTAACACCTCTTTCTCCTAAAATGGTTTTATAACCTTCTTTAAAATCGACTATGTTATCATGAATCACGGCATTTTTTGCTGCGGCTATAATTTCTTCTTCTGTAGCGTTTTCTTTACCGAACTTTATATTATTTTGAATCGTATCAGAAAATAAAAACGGATCTTGAGGTACAAAACCTATTTGACTTCTTATGTCATATAAATTACACTCCTTAATATTTATCCCATCAATAAAAATCGCCCCCTCACTTACATCATACAAACGAGAAATTAAATTAATTACTGTTGTTTTTCCACTACCTGTTTTACCTAAAATAGCTAAAGTTTCGCCTTTTTTAATTAGCAAGTTTACCTTATTTAAAGCTGTAATATTAGTATCTTCATAAGATAAAGACACATCTTTAAATTCAATTTCTCCAACAACGTCAGTAGCTAGATCTACTGTGTTTACAATTTCAGGAACTTCTTGTAAAAACTCATTAATTCTTTTTTGAGAAGCTTCTGCCTGTTGTACCATAGAAGTTACCCAACCTACAACTGCTACTGGCCAAGTAAGAATATTTACATACATAACAAATGCACCAATGGCTCCTAATTGAATTTCTCCGGCGATGTATTGCTTACCGCCAATATATAATACTATAATATTACTAAGACCTATTAACAATATCATTAATGGAAAGAATAAGGCTTGAATTTTATACAACTCTATGTTTTTTTCTTTACTTTGATCTGCTATTTCATCAAACGATGCAATTACCTCTTCTTCTATTGCATATGATTTTACAACATTTATACCCGAGAAAAACTCTTGATTAAATGTTGTTAATTTTGATAAGTATTGCTGTACAATTGTACTCCGTTTATTTATTTGCCTACTTAACACAAAAATAGAAACCGATAAAATAGGAAAAGGAATCATGGTATATAATGTAAGCTTTGGTGAAATGGCATACATCTGAGAAAATCCAATTGCAAGAGATACCAACATGTTTAAAGAATACATAATTGCGGGTCCGAAATACATACGAACTTTAGATACATCTTCACTAATACGATTCATTAAATCGCCCGTTCTATTCTTCTTATAAAAATTATTAGATAAGCGTTGATATTGTTGATAAATCTCATTCTTAAGGTCAAACTCAATCATTCTCGACATTACAATGATTGTTTGACGCATTAAAAAAGTAAAAAAACCACCCAATAAAGTTACTCCAATTATAAGCAATATATTATGCAGTAAAACGGTTTTTACTTCAGATAAATCTGTTACCTTACCTAATTGATAATCTTCAACAATATTTAAAGAATCACCAACAAAATCAGGAATTTTAAGCGTTAAAATTTTGGCTAATACTGTAATTAATACACCTAATAACAATCTCCATTTGTATTTAATAAAGTACTTATTAAGATATTGTAATGATTTCAATTTAAATATATTTTTTTGTTAAAAATTAATGCCTTTAGCAATTTCTTGTTAAAGATAACATAATTTAGACCTCTTTTTTTGCTTATGTTTTAACGATTTCTTATTTTTGCCCTCGAATTTTTGAGATTATTAAAACATTCTCAAATTAAAAAACAACATAAATGACATCAGAAATCATTGATACTAAAGACCTTAAGAATGACCCAGTATTTGGTCAGTTATCCTTTGACAATCACGAACAAATCGTTTTTTGCAATGACGAAGATACAGGTTTAAAAGCAATAATTGGTATTCATAACACAACTTTAGGACCAGCTTTAGGTGGTACTAGAATGTGGCAATATAATAACGAATGGGAGGCTCTTAACGATGTATTACGTTTGTCTCGTGGAATGACTTACAAGTCTGCCATTACAGGATTAAATCTTGGTGGAGGTAAAGCCGTTATTATAGGTGATGCTAAAACTCAAAAAAATGACGCTTTAATGCGTAAATTTGGTGAGTATGTAAACTCTTTAAGCGGTCGTTATATTACAGCCGAAGATATTGGTATGGAAACTCGTGATATGGATGTTATTCGTGAAGTAACACCTCATGTAACTGGTGTTTCTGAAACTATTGGAGGATCTGGAAACCCATCTCCTGTAACTGCTTATGGTGTTTACATGGGTATGAAAGCTGCTGCTAAATATCGTTTTGGAACAGATA
Source organism: uncultured Tenacibaculum sp. (assembly GCA_964021635.1). Taxonomy (GTDB): domain Bacteria; phylum Bacteroidota; class Bacteroidia; order Flavobacteriales; family Flavobacteriaceae; genus Polaribacter. The sequence continues at coordinate 618 of CAXHZZ010000023.1, read as the reverse complement.
ATTTAGAAGGTAAAAAAGTTTTAGTACAAGGTGTTGGGCATGTTGGTGAAACTTTAGTAAAACATATTACTGATGAAGGAGCTAAAGTTATCTTAAATGACATAAACGAAGCTCGTTTAGAGGAATTAAGTAAAAAATACGGTGCAAACGTAGTTTTAGGAAATGATATTTACGGATTAGATGTTGATATTTATGCTCCATGTGCATTAGGTGCAACTGTAAACGATGAAAGTATTGCGCAATTAAAAGCGAAGGTTATTGCAGGTGCTGCAAATAACCAATTAGCAAATGAGTTAAAACACGGTAAATTATTAAGAGAAAAAGGAATTGCTTACGCACCTGATTTCTTAATTAACGCTGGTGGAATTATAAATGTATATGCAGAAGTTGTAGGTTATGACAAGGCTGAAAGCTTAAAAAGAACTGAAAACATCTACAATACTACCTTAGATATTTTTAACCTAGCCGATAAAGAAAGTATCACAACACACCAAGCTGCTTTTAATATTGCACAAGCAAGAATTGATGCTCGTAAAAAAGAGCAAAATAACTAGATAAAAAACAAAAAAGTTTTACTTTTGCAGAGCGTTAGAAATAGTTTCTATCGCTCTTTTTTTT
>CAXHZZ010000022.1:0-30828 GCA_964021635.1 uncultured Tenacibaculum sp. | reverse complement strand
TCTAAATAATGATAAAAAGCTCCTGCTGCATTACTACCTCCACCAACACAAGCAATAATTGTATCCGGATTTTCTTTACCTGTATATTCTTTTAATTGCATTTTCATTTCTTCAGAAATAACTGCTTGTAATCGTGCAACCATATCTGGATAAGGATGCGGACCAACCACAGAACCGATTAAATAATACGTTTCTGGGTGTTGAATCCAATAACGAATTGCTTCGTTAGTTGCGTCTTTTAATGTTTTACTTCCGCTTGTTGCTGGAATAACTTTTGCTCCTAACATTTTCATGCGCGCTACATTTGGTGCTTGTCGCTTTATATCGGTTTCCCCCATAAAAACAACACATTCTAAATCCATCAATGCACAAACCGTTGCTGTTGCAACTCCGTGTTGTCCTGCACCTGTTTCTGCAATTATTTTAGTTTTACCTAAGTGTTTTGCTACTAAGATCTGACCAATTGTATTATTTACTTTATGAGCTCCTGTATGATTTAAATCTTCTCGTTTTAAATAAATAGTTGCCCCATATTTTTCAGACAAACGCTTTGCTAAATATAATGGACTTGGACGACCTACATAATGTTGTAACAAGTCTTTATACTCTTCTTGAAAAGCATCTGAACCTAATATTTTTAAGTAATTATCTTCTAATTCCTTAACATTAGGATGTAACAATTCAGGAATAAATGCACCTCCGAACTGTCCGTAATATCCTTCTTTAGTTGGTTTGAATTCTGATTTCATTTCTTTATTTTTTTAACTGTTCCTCAACTTTAAACAGGTTCATATAGATGATTTATTATATCTTTAAAGTTTCTTTAAACTTCTTTATATCTTTTACTGATTTTAAGCCTGGTGACTCTTCAAACTTACTATTTACATCTAAAGCGTAAATAGGCAAACCTGTTGCTTGTAATTTTTTAATTTCCGATACTTCATTAAGTCCAATTCCACCACTTAAAAAGAATGGTTTATTAAAAGGATAACTCTCTAAAACCTGCCAATTAAAAGTAACTCCGTTTCCGCCTCGTTCTTTTCCTTTGGTATCAAACAAAAAGTAATCAACCGTTTCTAAGTAAGGTTTTAAGACATCAAAATTAAACGCATCTTTAATTCCAAAAACTTTTACCAACTCAGGCATGTTGTATTTTGCCTTTTGATGTTTTTCTGCAATACTTTCTTTAAAAATTGCTGTTAACTTTTGTAAATATTCTGGTGATTCGTCTCCATGAAGTTGCACCATATTTAAGCCGTACTCCTCTACTAACGAAACTACTATTTCTGGGATTTCATTTACAAAAACACCTGCTTTTTTTATTTCTTTTGGTAAATCAGGAATGATGCCTTCAAAATTTCTTTTTGATTTCTCATAGAAAATAAACCCCAAATAATCTGGCTGCAATACTGCAACTTTTTGGATGTTTTCTATGTATTTCATTCCACAAACTTTCAGTTTCATAGTTATCGTATTTGATCAATGAATTCCTTACATGCTAATCCCGGGTTATCGGTTTTCATAAAAGTTTCACCAATTAAAAAACCCTGAAAACCGTGCTCTTTTAGTCCAGTAATAATCCTTGGGTCAGAAATTCCGCTTTCAGAAACTTTAATTGCTGTATCTGGTATTTGACTTGCCAGTTTTATAGAATGTTCTAAATCTACCTCGAAAGTTTTTAGATTACGATTATTAATTCCGATAATCTTATTATCTAAATCGTTAATTTTATCTAATTCTTCTTGCGTGTGAACCTCATACAAAACCTCTAAACCTAAATCAGTTGCTAGTTGACCGTAATTTTTAAGTTCTTGCTTAGTTAAACAAGCTGCTATTAATAAAATAACATCAGCACCGATTGCTTTTGCTTCAACAATTTGAAATCCATCTACAATAAAATCTTTTCTTAAAATTGGTCTTAACTGGTTTACCGTTCTAGCCTCCAATAAATCGGCCATGGTTCCTCCAAAAAAAGAAGTATCAGTTAAAATTGATTGTGCTGCTACATTTGCATCTAAATAACCTTCCGTAACTTCTAGGATGGTAGCTTTATCGTTAATGATTCCTTTTGAAGGCGATTGACGTTTAAATTCAGCTATTATACCTGTTGAACCAACCTTTAATAGTTCCTTTTTTAATGAAAAAGGGGCATTCTTAAAATTCGGACTTTCTACCAATTTACTTACAGGAACTTCTGCTTTAATCTTGGCTATTTCTGTTTTTTTAAACGCTATTATTTTATCGAGTATTGTCATATTGCTATTCTTAGTCCCGTCGAGTGGTTTTCGATTTAATGAGAAAATTATATAGAGAAGTTATTTTATTCTCAATACAAATTTATTCATTCTTTATAAATTTACTCGAACTGACATTTAATTTATTTTATTAATTTGTTTAATGTTTGATGCGCTTTTAAACCTAACAAAGAATCTTTTGCTTCTTCGTAAGCATCTTGAAAACTCTTCTTGTCATCAACAATTTTTAAGGCAAATGCTGCATTTGTTAATACCACACTATTTTGTGCTTCGGTACCTTTTCCTTCAATTATATTTTTGAATATTTTTGCAGCATCAGCAACAGATTCTCCTCCAAAGATAGCTGATTGTTCTATTCTTTTTTGCCCCAGATCTTCTGGATTAATTAGTTGTTCACCATTTTTGGTAAATAATTTAAATCCGCTTGTTAAAGATATTTCGTCATAGCCATCTAAAGCGTGAACAATACCATAATTTGTATCTTCTTCTTGTAGAATATAATTATATAAACGAGCTACTTCTAAATTAAAAGTTCCTAATAATTGGTTTTTAGGTGAGCTAGGGTTTACTAATGGACCTAACATATTAAAAAATGTTTTTAACGCTAATGCTTTTCTGGTTGCACTTACAGCTTTCATTGCCGGATGAAATTTTGGTGCGTGTAAAAAACAAATATTAGCTTGCTCTAGTTGCGATTTTAAAACAGCTTCGTCATTTGTAAACTCATAACCAAAACTTTCTAACATATCAGACGAACCTGATTGAGATGACACCGAATAATTACCGTGTTTTGCTACTTTCTGCCCTGTTCCCGCAACAATAAAAGATGTTAATGTAGAAATATTAAAAGTATCTTTTCCGTCGCCTCCTGTACCAACAATATCGATGGTATTATACTCAGAAAAATCTACTTTTATTGCTAATTCTATCAACGCATTTCTAAATCCCGAAAGCTCGTCAACCGAAATAGGGCGCATCATAAAAACGGTCATAAAAGAAGCTAAATGCGCTTCGTTGAATTTGCCCGAAGCAATATCAATCAAAACTTGCTTTGCTTGTTCTTTTGTTAATTTTTTATGTTGATATAAATCGTTTAATATTTGTTTCATAATTTAATCTTGTCTTTGCGAAGCAAATGATAATTTGATGTGGCAATCTATTTAGCTATTAAGAGATTGCTTAGTTTTACTCGTAATGGTGTTATTTTTTAATATTCTCTATGAAATTTCTAACAATCTGCTCGCCAACCTTAGTTAATATTGATTCTGGATGAAATTGTACTGCCGATATATTAAATACGCTGTGTTCAATTGCTTGAATTCCGCCATCTTCATCTAAAGCTGTAATGTTGATTTCTGCTGGAAAGTTTTCGTTTGAAGCAATCCAAGAATGATATCTTGCCGCTTGAAATTTTTGTGTAATTCCTTTAAAAATAACAGCCTCTTTATTCACAATTTCCATTTCTGTGGCAACGCCATGAAAAACTTCTCCCATGTTTTCTATGCTTCCTCCAAAAACTTCTGTAATTGCTTGTAAACCTAAGCAAACACCAAAAATAGGTTTTTTACCTGCATATTGTTTTATAACCTCTTTTAAAATACCTGCTTCATCAGGAATTCCTGGTCCTGGTGATAAAATTACGGCATCGTATTTATTTATTTCTGCAACAGTAATTTCATCGTTTCGATACACATCTGGTAAGTTACCTGTAATATCTTCTATCATGTGCACCAAATTATAGGTAAACGAATCGTAATTGTCTAGTACTAATATTTTCATTTTTTGTTTTTTTGCGTTAAGGATTGAAACGGCATCCTTTTTATTATTTTCAATAAAAAGATATAGTGTAAAGCCTGTTAAAACGCCCTAAATATTTTCTGCTAAAGTCAACGCTTTTTTTAGTGCTGCCAATTTATTATTTACTTCTTGCAATTCTTTTTCTTCGTCGGAATGAATTACAATTCCTGCGCCTGCTTGATAATACAACACGTTATTTTTACTAACAAAAGAGCGAATGGCGATGGCAAGATTTACCGAACCATCTAAACCGATGATTCCGACTGCCCCACCATAAAACCCGCGAGATTGATTTTCGTAAGTATCTATCAATTGCATGGCTTTGTATTTTGGTGCTCCGCTTAAAGTTCCGGCAGGAAAGGTATCTCCTACAATTTCTATTGGATTTCCTTTAATTTTACCTTGCACTGTAGAAACTAAATGAATTACGTGACTAAAATACTGTACTTCTTTAAACACCTCTACCTTAACATTTTCGGCGTGCTTGCTTAAATCATTTCTAGCTAAATCTACCAACATTACATGCTCGGCAGTTTCTTTTTTATCTTCGGATAATTGCTTGCCAAGTTTTATGTCTTCTGCGATATCTCCGGTACGCCTAAAAGTTCCGGCAATCGGATTAATAATTGCTTTTCCTTCATTAATTTTAATTTGAGCTTCTGGTGAAGATCCCATTAATTTAAAAGAACCATAATCGAAATAAAATAAATATGGCGACGGATTTATAGAGCGTAATGCTCGATACACATTAAATTCATCTCCTTTAAATTTTTGTTGAAACTGTCGTGATAACACCAACTGAAAAACATCGCCACGCTTACAGTGTGCTTTTGCCTTTATTACATATTCTTTAAAATCGTTATTGGTGCAATTTGACGTTTCTTCTCCGTTAATTTCAAATTTTTGTGTATTAAAAGTCTGCGATTCTATTATAGTTTCAATTTCTGAAATTCTCGACTCCCTTCCTTCTTCAATATTTTCTATCAACGTCATTTCATCATTAAAATGATTGATTGCTATAATGAATCGGTAAAAACTGTATTGCATTACAGGTATTTTAGACGGCGCATCTTTTACATTTAACTGTATGTTTTCGAAATACTGAACGCTATCGTAAGTAGAATATCCGTATAGTCCGTTAAATGACTTTAGCTCGGCAGGACAATCTAAAGCGATCGATTTTGAAAAACCATCAAACATGGTATAAAAATTCTTATTTATTTTACTTTCAGAAATTATTTTCCCCTGTTTAGAAACAGTAAAATTATGATCCTCAACCTTCATTGTAACCAAAGGATCAATAGCTATAAAAGAAAAACTTTCTTCTTTACTATGATAATCTGAGCTCTCTAATAATAAAGTATTTGCATATTTATCTCTAAAACGCAAATACAAACCTACTGGTGTAATTGTATCTGAAATTCGTTTTTTACTAATTGTTTTGAATGTAGTCTTACTCATTTTTTTATTATTAAAAGCAAAAAAGGCTTATCGTGAGATAAGCCTTTCCTTTATAATATATACATAATAGGTTTCTTCTCACTTAATTATTAAGAGAGTTCCACCACCATATGTTGTTTTGTTTCATCATTATACCACAAATATATAAAGTGTTTTTGATTTAGCAAAATTTATTTCATCTTTTTAATATTGATGTTTTAAAGCGTTATGATATCAGGTAAAAACACAATGTATTAATTACATATAATGCATATTTCTCTTATTAATGTTTAAATTTTTAATCATAAATTAAAATATTGTTTTTAAAAACAAACAAAACAGCGTGATTTGCAATATAAATAAGAACTAAAAACCTCAATTTAACCGAGGAATAAAAATATAAAAGTTATGTGTGGAATTGTATGTGCGTTTGATTTAAAACAGTCTTCAGAAAGTTTAAGACCTCAATTGTTGGAAATGTCTAAAAAAATTAGGCACCGCGGTCCAGATTGGAGCGGAATTTACAGTGATGATAAAGTAATAATGACACATGAGCGTTTGGCTATTGTAGATCCTGCTTCTGGGCAACAACCATTATTTAGTGCTGATAAAAAACTAATTTTAGCGGCAAATGGTGAAATTTACAACCACAGAGAGTTACGCGAAAAACTTGATGGATCGTATAAATTTCAAACAGCTTCTGATTGTGAAGTGATTTTAGCACTGTATAAAGAAAAAGGAGTCGATTTTATTGATGAAATGAACGGAATGTTTGGTTTCGCTTTGTATGATGTTGAAAAGGATGAATATTTTATTGCTCGTGATCATATGGGAATTATTCCTTTATATATTGGTTGGGATCAGAACGGAACTTTTTATGTTGCTTCTGAATTAAAAGCTCTTGAAGGTGTTTGTGCTAAAATTGAATTATTTCCTCCGGGACATTATATGTCTAGTAAAGATGGGGAATTTGTGCAATGGTACAAAAGAGACTGGTCTAACTACAATGCGGTAAAAGAAAACGAAACGAGTATTACAGAAGTTAAAGAAGCGTTAGAAGCTGCTGTACACAGACAATTAATGAGCGACGTGCCTTATGGAGTTTTACTTTCTGGCGGATTAGATTCTTCTATAACTTCTGCTATTGCCAAAAAATATTCACAAAAAAGAATCGAATCTGATGATAAATCAGAAGCTTGGTATCCACAATTGCATTCTTTCTCAGTTGGATTAGAAGGTTCGCCAGATTTGGCAGCGGCACAAAAAGTAGCTGATCATATTGGTACTATTCATCATGAAATAAAATTTACCATTCAAGAAGGCTTAGATGCCATTAAAGATGTAATTTACAACATCGAAACGTATGACATTACTACTATTAGGTCTTCTACCCCCATGTATTTAATGGCTAGAGTTATTAAGTCGATGGGCGTTAAAATGGTATTATCTGGTGAAGGAGCTGATGAAATTTTTGGTGGTTATTTATACTTTCATAAAGCACCAAATGCACAAGAGTTTCATGAAGAAACGGTTCGTAAATTAGATAAACTGCACATGTATGATTGCTTACGAGCTAACAAAAGTTTAATGGCTTGGGGAATTGAAGGACGTGTTCCGTTTTTAGATAAAGAGTTTATAGATGCTGCTATGCGCATCAATCCAAAAGACAAAATGATTAACGGAGAGCGTATGGAAAAATGGGTTATCAGAAAGGCTTTTGAAGATATGTTGCCAGAAAGTGTTGCTTGGCGACAAAAAGAACAATTTTCTGACGGTGTAGGTTATGATTGGATTGACACATTAAAGGAAGTAGTAGACAAGGAAGTTACAGATGAGCAATTGGCAAATGCTAAATTTAGGTTCCCTATACAAACGCCGCAAAACAAAGAAGAATTTTATTATCGTTCTATTTTCGAAGGACATTTTCTTAGTGATACAGCTGCATTAAGTGTTCCGCAAGAGCCAAGTGTTGCTTGTAGCACAAAAATTGCATTAGAATGGGATGAGGCTTTTAAGAATATGAACGAACCATCGGGAAGAGCAATAATGAGTGTACATGACGACGCGTACTAAAACCAGTTTTTAAGTTGACAGTTAACAAACTATAATATTCTAATTCAAAAATTAATTGATAATCTCATCAGCATTTATTACATTTATAGCGAACGTTCGTTAACTACTTTCTAAACACATCATAATAAGAATGAAAATAAAAAAAGTACTTGTCGCAAACAGAGGAGAAATTGCTATCAGAATTTTTAGAGCCTGTACAGAAATCAATGTTAAAACAGTCGGTGTTTACACCTTTGAAGATAGGTATTCATTACACAGATATAAAGCTGATGAATCTTATCAAATAGGAGAAAATAAAGCGCCGTTAAAACCGTATTTAAATATTGATGAAATTATTAGAGTTGCATTAGAAAGTGGCGCCGACGCGGTACATCCTGGTTATGGTTTTTTATCTGAAAACGCAGATCTTGCTCAGAAGTGTGAGAACAACGGTATTATTTTTATTGGTCCCAAAGTGTCTGTTTTAAAATCTTTAGGAGATAAAATTACAGCAAAAGAGGTTGCTGTTGCAAATAACATTCCCGTAATAAGAAGTAACAAAAAGCCTTTAATAAATATTGATGCTGCTTTAAGTGAAGCTGAAATGATTGGATATCCGATTATGTTAAAAGCTGCTTCTGGTGGTGGTGGAAGAGGAATGCGTGTTATTAGAAATGATAATGAACTAAAAAAAGCATTTATTGAGAGTAAACGAGAGGCTTTAAATGCTTTTGGTGATGATACTGTTTTTCTTGAAAAGTATGTAGAAAATCCAAAGCATATTGAAATTCAAATTGTAGCCGATAATTACGGAAATACAGTACACCTTTTTGAGCGCGATTGCTCTGTGCAACGCCGTTATCAAAAAGTAATTGAATTTGCACCTTCATTCGATTTAAAACAAACAATAAAAGATGCGCTTTATAAATATGCTATCGATATTTGTAAAGCTGTTAATTATAATAATATTGGTACGGTAGAATTTTTAGTTGACGATGATGATGCCATCTATTTTATTGAAGTAAACCCAAGAGTTCAGGTAGAGCACACGGTTACCGAAGTAGTAACAAATATCGATTTAATAAAAACTCAACTATTTATTGCTGGTGGATATAAACTAGCAGATCAACAAATAAAAATACCAAATCAAGAAGCTGTAAAGGTAAATGGTTATGCGCTGCAATGTAGAATTACAACCGAAGACCCACAAAACGATTTCAAACCAGATTACGGCGAAATTACAACTTACAGAAGTGCTTCGGGTTTTGGAATTCGCTTAGACGCTGGTAGTATTTATCAAGGCGCTGTTATTTCACCATTTTTCGATTCGATGCTAGTAAAAGTTACTGCAAATAGTAGAACTTTAGATGGTGCTTGCAGAAAAGTTCGCAGAGCTTTAGCCGAATTCAGAATTAGGGGAGTAAAAACAAACATGCCTTTTCTTGATAATATTTTAAAACATGAAACCTTTAGAAAAGGAGAGGTTACTGTTAACTTTATCAAGCAAAACCCTGATTTATTTATTTTTAAAGCTCCAAGAAATAGGGCTACGAAATTAGTTACTTATTTGGGTGACGTTATTGTAAACGGAAATCCGGATATTAAAAAATTAGACCCAATAAAAAAATTTATAAAGCCTATTGTTCCTAAGTTTGATGCAAATGCTAGTTTCCCTAAAGGAACAAAGGACTTATTAACAGAACTAGGTCCTGAGAAATTTTCTCAATGGTTAAAAAATGAAAAGAAAGTTCATTTTACAGATACTACAATGCGAGACGCACATCAAAGTTTATTAGCTACCAGAATGCGAACTTTTGATATGTTAAAAGTAGCAGAAGGGTACGCAAAAAACAATCCTGACATTTTTAGCATGGAAGTTTGGGGAGGCGCAACTTTTGATGTTTGTATGCGTTTTTTACAAGAAAATCCGTGGGAACGTTTACAATTATTACGTAAATCGATGCCAAACGTATTGCTTCAAATGTTAATTAGAGGTTCTAACGGAGTTGGATACACAGCGTATCCTGACAATTTAATTGAAAGTTTTGTGCAACAATCTTGGGAAAAAGGGGTGGATATTTTTAGAATTTTCGATTCTTTAAATTGGATGAAATCTATCGCGCCATGTATCGAGCATGTTCGTAATAAAACAAATGGTTTAGCTGAAGGATCAATATGTTATACTGGTGATATTTTAAATCCGAAGAATACAAAATATAACCTTAAATACTATACAACTTTAGCTAAAGACATCGAAAATGCAGGTGCACATATTTTAGCAATTAAAGATATGGCTGGTTTATTAAAACCGTATGCAGCTTTCGAATTAGTTTCAGCGTTAAAGCAAGAAGTAAATATCCCTATTCATTTACACACACACGATACTTCATCTATTCAATCGGCTACCTATTTAAAAGCTATTGAAGCCGGAGTTGATGTGGTAGATGTCGCCCTTGGCGGATTATCAGGATTAACATCACAACCTAATTTTAATTCGGTTGTAGAAATGATGAAATTTAATGATAGAGAAAGTAATTTAAATATTGATTCCTTAAACGAGTACTCTAACTATTGGGAAACAGTAAGGGAGTATTATTATCCGTTTGAATCTGGTTTAAAATCAGGTTCTGGTGAAGTTTTTAAACATGAAATTCCGGGTGGTCAGTATTCAAATTTAAAACCACAAGCACAAGCATTAGGATTAGAAGATCGTTTTCATGAAATTACCAAAATGTATGGCGATGTAAATCATCTTTTTGGTGACATTGTAAAAGTTACGCCAAGCTCTAAAGTGGTTGGAGATATGGCACAGTATTTAGTGAGTAATAACTTAACTGTTCAGGATGTTTTGGAACGCGGTGATACAATTTCTTTTCCGCAATCTGTAGTTAGTTTTTTTAAGGGAGATTTAGGACAACCAGTTGGCGGGTTTCCTAAAGATCTTCAGAAATTAATTTTAAAAGATCAAAAACCATACACAGACAGACCAAATGCTCATATTGAGTCTTTAGACATCGACAAAGAATATACAGATTTCAAAAAAATATTTGAAAACGACTTAAGCAGGCCTATAGATTTTACAGATTTCTTATCCTATAAATTATACCCAAAAGTATTTACGGATGCCTTTAATAAACATTTAAAATACGATAGTTTATTAAACCTACCAACCAAGAATTTCTTTTACGGAATGGAAAGAGGCGAAGAAATTGTTGTTGAATTAGATAAAGGAAAAACTTTATTAATTACTTTAGATTCTGTTGGAAGACCAAATGAAGACGGAATGGTTACTGTGTATTTTAAAGTGAATGGTCAAGGAAGAGCTGTGCAAATAAAAGATGAATCTATAAAAATTAATAAAGTAGCAAATATTAAAGCTGATAAAAATGAGCCAAAAGAAATAGGAGCACCTTTACAAGGAATGTTGTCTACTATTTTAGTTAAAAAAGGAGAAAAAGTAGTTAAAAACCAACCATTATTTATTATTGAAGCCATGAAAATGGAAACTACGATTACAGCCACAGAAGACGCTACTATAAAACAAATCGTTTTAAAAAGTGGAGTAATGATTAACTCTGAAGATTTAGTGATTAGGTTATCATAAAAACTTATTAATTTAACATTGAAAAACCTCATAAAAAACGAGATTTTTTTATTCTCTATATACCACAAAGCATTTCACAAAGTAAGAAACAATGTTAAACACCCACTTAAACACATAAAAACCAAGTATTTATTTTTTTTATAACGACTAGTTAATTATATTTAAGTTTATTTTCTAAAAAACTAATCCCCCTAAAGAAAATGAGTAAACAAACATTTAAAAAGAAAATTTTACTTGTATTTTTATTTATAGCAACGGTACTTTCTTTTTCGTATGCTTTTAATAAAAACTACAATTACAAATTAACCAGCTCTAAACTTAAAAAAGCTATTGAAGAAAAAAATGAACTTCAAGAACAGCTAAAAAAATCAACAGCCAACTATAAAGAGTTAAGCGCAAAAAACAAAAAACTATCTAAAAGAGTTATTTCTGAAATTAATAAAATCATTAATCTAAAGGATTCGGTTGATGAATTAGATATTGACTTAAAAAAAGACAAAAAAGCACTTGCTAAAAAAACGCATTTAACAAAAAAGCTTTCAACCAAAATTAATGCTTTAGCAACCAAGGTTGATAAAGCTAAACTATTAAGGCTAAATATTACTGAAATACTTACCATGCGAAAAAGAAATAACGGTAAGTTTACAAAAACAACCAATAAAAATAAGATAGATGCTTTTAAAATTAGTTTTCATGTTTCAAAAAATGAAATCGCTAGTCCAGGAAAAAAACGTGTTTCAATAAAGGTTTTAGATTCAAAAAACAAGACAAATAAATACAGCAGCGAGCTAACTCTAGATTATAAAAATATTCCTTTAGATGTTGTTTCACTTATAGAGGTTGACAGAAAAAAAATAGTACCAGGCATGCACAAAGTAATTATTTCATTAGAAGGGATCTCTACCACTGAAAAAACCATTAATCTGCGCTAAAAAGACCGCTTTTATAAAAAACAATAATTCACAAAACTTCGCTTTTGCGACGTTTTACATTTTAAAACTTTTTTTAAGCAACTTCAAAAACACCAAAACAAACAACAACGTATTTTAAGACGTTTTTAAGCCATCTTTTGATATTACCCCCAATATTAATAATTTTTACCATGACAACCTTTAAAACCTTTTATTTCATCTTAAAAAAACGTAAATTTGTTAAGTTAAACTTTCTTTTTTAGGTTGTTTACTAAAAATTTAAAATAAATTAATTCACTTATCATGAGCGAAGAAAAAAAACATAATTATTCTGCCGATAGTATTCAGGCGCTTGAAGGGATGGAGCACGTAAGAATGCGCCCTTCAATGTATATTGGAGATGTTGGTATTCGTGGTTTACACCACCTAGTATACGAAGTTGTAGATAACTCTATTGATGAAGCAATGGGTGGCCATTGTGATACTATTGAGGTAACTATTAATGAAGACAATTCTATTACCACCAAAGATAACGGTCGTGGTATCCCTGTAGGAATTCACAAAAAAGAAGGTGTTTCTGCATTACAAGTTGTAATGACAAAAATTGGTGCTGGTGGTAAATTCGACAAAGACTCGTATAAAGTTTCTGGTGGATTACACGGTGTTGGTGTAAGTTGTGTTAATGCATTATCAGAACACCTAACAGCTACAGTTCATAAAGAAGGTAAAATTTGGCAGCAAGAATATTCTAAAGGAAAAACATTATACCCTGTTAAAACAATCGGAGAAACAGATTTTACAGGTACAATTGTAACTTTTTTACCAGATACTTCAATATTCACGCAGTCTACCGTATACAATTACGAAACCTTAGCTACTCGTATGCGCGAGCTAGCATACTTAAATAAAGGAATTACAATTACCTTAACTGACAAAAGGAATACAGACGATGAAGGTAATTTTATTTCTGAAACTTTTCATAGTGATGAAGGTTTACCTGAATTTATTAAATATTTAGATTCTACTCGAGAGCAACTTACAGCCACTGTAATTTCTATGGAAGGTGAAAAAAATGGTATTCCTGTAGAGGTTGCAATGGTTTATAACACCTCATATTCAGAAAATTTACACTCGTATGTAAATAATATAAATACACACGAAGGAGGAACGCATTTATCAGGTTTTAGACGTGGTTTAACGCATACCTTAAAAAAATATGCTGATGAATCTGGCTTATTAAAAAATGTAAAATTCGAAATTGCCGGTGATGATTTCCGTGAAGGATTAACAGCTATTGTTTCTGTAAAAGTAGCAGAACCACAATTTGAAGGGCAAACAAAAACAAAATTAGGAAACAGAGAAGTATCAGCAGCAGTATCTCAAGCTGTTTCTGAAATGCTAACTGACTATTTAGAAGAAAATCCTAATGATGCAAAAACAATTGTTCAAAAAGTAATCTTAGCAGCCAACGCTCGCCATGCAGCTCGTAAAGCACGTGAAATGGTACAGCGTAAAACTGTAATGAGTATTGGTGGCTTACCTGGTAAATTATCAGATTGCTCTGAAACAGATCCTGAACAGTGTGAAATTTTCTTAGTTGAGGGAGACTCGGCAGGTGGAACAGCTAAACAAGGTAGAGATCGTAATTTTCAAGCAATACTTCCATTGCGTGGAAAGATTTTAAATGTTGAAAAAGCAATGCAACATAAGGTTTTTGAAAACGAAGAAATCAAAAACATGTTTACAGCTTTGGGAGTTTCTATAGGAACAGAAGAAGACCCGAGAGCTTTAAACCTATCTAAAATTCGTTATCACAAAGTAGTTATTATGTGTGATGCCGATGTCGATGGATCTCATATTGCTACTTTAATTCTTACTTTCTTCTTTAGATATATGCGCGAGATGGTAGAGCAAGGATATATTTACATTGCAACACCACCTTTATACTTAGTTAAAAAAGGACAAAAAAGAGAATACGCTTGGGATGATAACCAACGTGATATTATTGCTAAAAACATGGGAGGTTCTGTTAACATACAACGTTACAAGGGTCTTGGAGAGATGAATGCTGAACAATTATGGGACACCACAATGAACCCTGAATTCAGAACCTTACGTAAAGTTGTAATTGATAGCCCTACTGAAGCAGATAGAGTTTTCTCTATGCTTATGGGAGATGAAGTACCACCACGTAGAGATTTTATAGAACGCAATGCTAAATATGCAAATATTGATGCATAGTACTTTATTTTTATAAAATTATAAAAAGCTCAATCTTAAAAGATTGAGCTTTTTTCATACATTTGTTTAAAATAAAAAAACTTAGTAAAATGAAAAAAATAATTTTATCTATAGTAACTCTTTTTGCTTTAGCGTTCAATGCAAAAGCACAAAACGGGCCAGAAGGAATTTTATTTGCAGATGCTGAAGACACCAATCGTTTAACCAACGCATACATGAACCCTGCTATGAAAGGATTAATTTATGGTATGAATAATGGTTGGTATCATACCGCTAAAGTTCATAAAAAATTTGGTTTTGATATATCAATTGGCTTTAGTGGATCAATTATTCCATCAAAAGACGAAATGTTTTCCCTATCAAACTTAAAGTCTATAAACTTACCTACAGGTAATTTAACTTCTGCAACAGTAGCTGGTTCAGAAGACGACGGAAGTAACGCTACTGTTACATTTGAAGAAAACGGAATCACCTACACAGGTACATTTTCAATGCCAGGAGGTATTAAAGAAGATCTTCCTTTAAGTGCTGTTCCAACACCAGCAATACAAGCAAGTCTAGGGTTACCTTTTAAATCTGATATTATTTTGCGTTTTGTTCCTAAAGTAGGAAGTGATGATGTTAAAGGTAACTTATTTGGTATCGGATTTAAGAAAGAAATAACAAGTTGGTTTGGTCCTTTAGATAAATTACCATTACATGTTTCTTTATTAGCTGCCTACACAACAATGGGAGTTGATTATATAATTACTGATGAAGATTCAAGTGACAATATTGATATTCAAAATGGTAAAGTTAATTTTGATTTGAATTCATATACTGTTCAAGCAATTGCCTCATTAAACTTCCCTATTATTAACATATATGGTGGTGTTGGCTACACAGGCGGTTCATCAACTTTAGATATGACAGGAACATATACATTATCATATAATGCTTCTTTAAACCAAAGAACACTTACAAATCCTTTAGATTTAGACTTTAACGCAAATGGCTTTAACGCAACTATAGGAACTAGGTTAAGCTTAGGTTTCTTTAAAATATTTGGAAGTTATACAATGCAAGAATACAACTCTGTAAACGCAGGGATTGCTTTTAGCTTTAGATAACATCTATTTATAAAATAAACACCAATAAAAAGAATCTTATTTTACCAATAAGATTCTTTTTATTTTTATAAATTCAAACCTAAAATTAATTAACCCACAAAAGATTAAAGTATCATGAAAAATAAGTTTTTATTATTAGCAATTATAATTTGTAGCGTTATAGTAAATGCTCAAGACGAAACACCAAATAGGTTAGAAGGAAAAGATCTTTTTGACAAAGTATACAATAGTTATTCGGGTAAAAAACTTTCAGTTGTTATTTTAAAAGATGGAAAAAGAATAGAAGGCTACAAAAAAGATGTCGACAGAAAAAAAGGTCAGATTTACTACATAAAAATTAAAGACGAACAAACAGGGAAAAAGTTAAAATTTGATTCTGACCAAATAAAAGAAATGTATTTATTTCCTGGAGGTATAGAAAAATTCTCGAAATCTTTTAGACAGATTTATGACGTAAGGCAATGGGAAAGAACAGATTTAGATAACGAAATTATTAACCAAGGATATATATACTTTAAAAACCAAGAAGTTTCTTTAAAAAATAAAAAGAAAAAAAGAGAATATATGATGCAACTAATCAACCCAACGTTTAGTAAGTATTTAGAAGTTTTTGGAGATCCTTTTGCTAAAGAAACAACTAAGCTTGGTTTTGCTGGATTTAATGTTGCAGGAGGTCTTGCTAAGTCATATTATATTAAAAAAGACGGTGTTATTTACTGGATGCATAAAAGAGAATTAGATGTTAGATACGAAAAACTTTTTGGAGATTGTGAAGAGTTTGTTAAAAAGTACCCTTTAAAAGATATTAAATGGAGATACTTTAGTGAATATATTTTAGAATACACAAAAATGATGTCTAAAAAATAATATCAACTAAGCATCAACAAAACCCCATTGAAATTTCAATGGGGTTTTGTTTTTATATCCATAGTCAAATCGTTATTTTTGTGAAACTTAAATTAATTCATCACAATTAAAAATATAAAAAAATGAAAGTAACAGTTGTAGGAGCAGGTGCTGTAGGTGCAAGTTGTGCAGAGTACATTGCAATTAAAAATTTCGCATCAGAGGTTGTATTGGTAGATATTAAAGAAGGTTTTGCTGAAGGTAAAGCAATGGATTTAATGCAAACAGCTTCTTTAAATGGTTTTGATACTAAAATTACAGGTACTACTGGAGACTATAGTAAGACTGCAGGATCTGACGTTTGTGTAATTACTTCTGGTATTGCTCGTAAACCTGGTATGTCTCGTGACGAATTATTAGGTATCAATTCTGGCATAGTAAAGTCTGTAGCTGCTAGCTTAGTAGAACAATCTCCTAACACAATTATCATTGTGGTTTCTAACCCAATGGATACAATGACTTATTTAGTACATAAAGCAACTGGATTACCTAAAAACAGAATTATAGGTATGGGTGGAGCTTTAGATTCTGCTCGTTTTAAATACCGTTTAGCCGAAGCTTTAGGCGCGCCTATATCTGATGTAGACGGAATGGTTATTGGAGGTCACTCAGATAAAGGAATGGTTCCTTTAACACGCTTAGCTACTCGTAACTCTGTTCCTGTTTCTGAATTTTTATCAGAAGAAAGATTAGAGCAAGTTATGCAAGATACTAAAGTTGGTGGAGCTACATTAACTGGTTTACTAGGTACCTCTGCTTGGTATGCACCAGGTGCTGCAGTTTCTGGTATGGTACAAGCTATTGCTTGTGATACTAAAAAAATATTCCCTTGTTCTACTTTATTAGATGGTGAATATGGCTTATCTGATTTATGTATCGGAGTTCCTGTTGTTTTAGGTAAAAACGGAATTGAAAGTATCGTTGAAATTAATTTATCTGATGCTGAAAAAGCACACTTAACTGCATCTGCAGAAGCTGTTAAAAACAACAATACTGCTTTAAATTTGTAAGATCATTTTAAGCTCTTTAATATATAAACCCTGAGTAATTAAACTACTCAGGGTTTTATTTTGAAAAGATTTAAAAATTTATAAAGAAAATGTAAGGTTCTTTAAAAGATAGCGTCTTTATTATTAAGAAGCATTTAGTAGTGTTTCTTTTTCATAGTTTTTCATAGCAATTTTCCCACTTCATTCGTGAAGTGGGTTTCTTCTTTAAAGCTAAACTGCTTGTTGCTGAACTTCAAACAATTCTCCACCTTCACACTTAAGAGTTTTTTGCTTAAATTTTACAATTAATTGATAATCGTGTGTAGCCATTAATATTGTTTTTCCACTTTTATGAATTTCATTTAATAAATTCATTACCTCAAGAGATGTTTTAGGATCTAAATTACCTGTAGGCTCATCTGCTAAAATTAGCTCAGGATCATTTAACAATGCTCTTGCAATTGCAACTCGTTGCTGTTCACCACCAGAAAGTTCGAAAGTTTTTTTGTAGTATTTTTCTTTCATTCCTACTTTATCTAAAACCTCGTAAATTTTATCTTTCATTTCGGTTTTATCTTTCCATCCAGTAGCTTTTAAAACAAACTCTAGGTTTTCAAAAACGTTTCTATCATTTAAAAGTTTAAAATCCTGAAAAACAATCCCTAATTTTCTTCTTAAAAAAGGAATATCATTCTCTTTCATTTTTTTTAAATCGAAACCAACAATTTCACCCAAACCTCTTTGTAAACGTAAATCGCCATACAAGGTTTTTAACAAGCTACTTTTTCCGCTTCCTGTTTTTCCTATCAAGTAATAAAAATCACCTTTATTTAATTTGAAGTTAATTTTTGATAATACTAAGTTGTCTTGCTGATAAATATCAGCATTTTCAAGATGTAAAACAGGTCTTTCCATATATCGATTCGTTTTTACAAATCTAAAATTTTATTACTTAATTATATAACATTTCTTATTTTTGATGCATTGTTTACCAACAAAAATAAAAAAGGTACGTTATACCTTTTAGAGAACTAAAATATATGAGATTTATTTGTTATAAGAAAAGCTGTTATTTATTATTTTTAATCGCTTTTTCAACAACTACAATAGCACAAGAGTCTGCTATTAATTCAGAAATTACATCTGATTACCACAAAGCTATAAAACTTTACAATAACAAAGCGTACGCTGCTGCGCAAGAAATGTTTAGTGAAGTTTCTAGAAGTGCGAATCAACATGAAAATAGAAAAGCTGATGCCGATTATTACAATGCAATGTGTGCTATAAAATTAACACAAGACAATGCAGATGATAAAGTGTTAGAGTTTGTAGAAAACTATCCTTACCATAACAAAAAGGAGAAAGCTTTTATAAATGTGGGTAATTATTATTTTTCGAACAGAAAAGCTGCTCATGCCTTAAAATGGTATCAAAAAGTAAATGACAAGTTATTAAGTCAACCAGAAAGGGATGAGTTAAATTATAAAATGGGTTATGCTTTATTAGTTTCTAATTATTTAAAAGATGCTAAATCTCGTTTTCAAACATTACTTGGAAACCCAATATATGGTAATGATGCTCGTTATTACTTCGGATATATTGCTTACAAACAAGAAAATTTTGGTGAAGCCGAAGATAATTTAAGTCAGCTAGCAAACGATGCTACTTATCAAGCAAAAGCAAATTACTATATTTTAGATATTAGTTTTAAAGCTGGCCGTTTTGATAAATCTGTTAAAATTGGAGAAAGCCTTTTAAAAGAATCAAAAGATGAAAAAGAGATCTCTCAGGTTTCTAAAATAATTGGGGAGAGTTATTTCAATCTTAAAAAATACGATCAAGCAATTCCATATTTAACTGCCTATGAAGGTAAAAATGGTAAATGGACTAATACCGATTATTATTATTTAGGTTACGCTTATTATCAGCAAAAAAACTACGAAGAGGCTATTGGTAATTTTAATAAAATTATTGGTGGTAACAATAAAGTTGCCCAGAATGCTTATTATCATTTAGGTGAATGTTATTTAGAACTACAAAAAAAACCAGCAGCTTTAAATGCATTTAAAAATGCAAGCGAAATGGAATTTGATCTTAAAATAACTGAAAGTGCTTCGTTAAGTTATGCAAAATTGAGCTATGAACAAGGAAACCCATATGAGAGTGTTCCGGATGTTTTAAAAGGATTTTTAGTTAAATACCCAAACTCACCAAATGCATCAGAAATAAACGAATTATTAATTACCTCTTATTTACACCAACAAGATTATCAGGGAGCTTTAGATTATTTAAGTAGTGTAAAATCTGTAGAAAACGACAACATTGCAAATGAAGTATCGTTGTATAGAGGTATTCAATTATTTAATGAAAATAAATTAGCAGCTGCTAAACCTTATTTTTACAAAGCAACTCTTTCTGCAAACACCGTAGTTAATAATAAAGGGAATTTTTGGTTAGCTGAAACAGAGTACTTATTAGGTAATTATAATAAAGCCTTAACCAGTTTTTTATTAATTACAAATAAAGGTTTAGAGGACACAAAAAAATTAGATTATAATATTGCTTACACTTATTTTAAACAAAAAAACTATGAAAATGCAGCAAAACATTTTCAGCAATTTTTAGCCCTAAAATTAGATGACAATAATTTAAATGACGATGCTTCAAATAGATTAGGTGATTCTTTTTATGCTTCTAAAAACTACTTAAAAGCAATTAACGCTTATAAAAAAGTAATTAATGAAGGCGGTGTAGGTGCAGATTACGCACAATACCAAACAGCTATGAGTTATGGCTTTATGGGGCAAAATGACACAAAAATTAAAAACTTGCAAACGCTTGTTAACGATTACGTAGGTTCTCAATTACAAGATGATGCTTTGTTTCAGTTAGCAACAACATACACTGCAACAAACAACGCTGTAAAAGCTCAAAAAACGTATAATCGTTTATTGTCTGAGCATTCTAATAGCAACTATATTCCTAATGTTCTTTTACGTCAAGGATTGTTGTATTATAACAACAATCAAAATAAAAAAGCTTTAGAAAAATATAAAGAAGTTGTTGCAAACCACCCTAACTCTAAAGAAGCTAAACAGGCTGTTACCAATGTTAAAAATGTATATATTGATATTGGTAAAGTAGATGAATATGCTGTTTGGGTTAAAAACGTAAAATTTATAAATGTTACAGATGCAGAATTAGACAATGCTACTTATCAATCTGCAGAAAACAAGTTTTTAGAAAACGATACCTCAAAAGCCATTGAAGGATTCAATAAATATCTTTTAACTTTCCCTAACGGATTACATGCTTTAAAATCTCATTTCTACCTAGCGCAATCGTATAATAACAACAAGCAATTTAAAAATGCAGTACCACACTACACCTATGTTGTAGATCAAAATAAAAGTGAATTTTCTGAAGAATCATTAGCCAAGCTTTCTAATATCTATTTAGAAGAAGAAAATTGGGATAAAGGAATCCAACTTTTGAAGCAATTAGAAACCGTTGCTAATTATCCGCAGAACATAATATTTGCGCAAAGTAATTTAATGAAAGGGTATTATAATAAAAAAGAATATGCCAACGCTATTACCTATGCCGAAAAGGTTTTAGGAACCGATAAAATAGATACAAACGTTGCTGAAGATGCAAAAATAATCTATGCGCGTTCCGCTTTTAAAACCAATGACTTTTTAACTGCTGAAGAGTTTTTTAATGAAGTTAGTAAAAAGGCTACTGGCGAACTAAAAGCTGAAAGCTTGTATTACAATGCGTTCTTTTTAAACGAAAATAAAGATTATGAAGCATCTAACAAAGCTGTGCAAAATTTAATTGCCAACTATTCTTCTTACAAATATTGGGGAGTTAAAAGTTACATTGTAATGGCTAAAAATTATTATGCTTTAAAAGATGCCTACCAAGCAACTTACATCTTAGAAAACATTATTAAAAACTTTACGCAGTATAAAGATGTAATAGAAGAAGCTACAAACGAGCTTCGTTCTATAAAAAATAAAGAAGCAAAAACAAACGAATCGGTAACTACACAAAACTAAGATTTGTTAAACACAAAAAAGAGTTCAATGATTATATCAATGAAGAAGCACTTAGGTTTATTTGTTTTGTTTGCAATATCAATTGCAAATGCACAAGAAAAGAAAACCACAGAAAAAGCAAAAGACACTATTATTAAAACAGAGGTAGTTAATGTAGTTACATCATACGTTCCTAAAATTACTGATGCTTTTAAAATAAAGCAAAAACCAATTATAAAGCACACAAAAGAAACACAGAAAAAAGAATTAGAATACCAAATATTTTCAGTTCCTGTTGCCTCTACTTTTATTCCAAAAAGTGGTGTGATGAAAAAAGTAGATTTAGGTAAAAGAGAACTATTATATCCTAATTACTTATCTATTGGTTTCGGTAATAAAATAACTCCTTTTTTAGAAGCTTATGTTAGAAGAAACGAAAGTTACGATAGTGAATTCGGAGCGCACTTAAAATTTCTTCTATCTGCAGATCCTGTTGAAAACACAGCGCTTAGTAGTACTTTTTACGACATGAGTTTAAACTTATTTTATGCACAACAAGAACGTTATTTAAATTGGAAAGCAGGTATAAGTGCAGAACGAAACAAACATAATTGGTATGGTTTACCAACAAACATACCTTTTACTAACGCTACTATTAGTAATATTGAAGAAGAACAAGCATATACTTACTTTAAGGTTTTTGGAACCATTAAATTCGATGATTCTTATCTTGACGAAGCAAATGGTAGTATTTCATTTTTTACAGATGCATTAAGTAGTAATGAATTTTTAATTGATGGAAATGCGAAATTTAAATTTCCATTAAATAATTTTCACCGTCAGTTAAATGATTTATATATAAACACAACATTAAGTTATTTAGGTACTAAATTCGAAAAAAACTACGAAACTCAAACCGAGTTAAAACATAGTTTTGCTACTGCAGGTATTCACCCAACGTATAATTTTAAAGTACAAGATTTAGCTATAAAAATAGGAGCAAAAACGTATGTCTCTTTAGATTTAGAGAACAACGATACTAACTTCTTTGTGTATCCCGATCTAGAAATATCATATCCTATTGTAAACAATTTTGCAAGTCTTTTTATTGGTGCTTCAGGAGATTTAGAAACAAACACTTACAAATCATTATCAACAAAAAATCCGTACGTCTCTCCTACTCAAAACATACAGCAAACCAATAAAAAATATGATGTCTTTGCCGGAGTTAGAGGGAAATTGGATTTTCAGTTTAGTTATAATTTAAAAGCAAGTTATGCAGATATTGAAAACAATGCTTTTTTTGCTTTAAACCAATCAAAATCTAACGGAAATAACATTGCAGGAACAGATGCTTTTTCTTTCTTCGGATATGATTACGGAAACTCATTTAACACTACGTACGACAATATTAAACAAGTCTCTTTCTTTGGTGAAATTGCTTTCGACGGAATTAAAAACTTAAGTGTAGGTTTAAACGGTCAATTCAATAAATTTACATTAACAAACGAACTAGAAGCTTGGAATGCTCCAAAAATAAAAGGAGAGCTTTTTGGTACTTATAAAACAAGAAAATGGTATGCAGGTGCTAATTTCTTTTTTGTTGGGCAACGAAAAGGAAAATTATACGAAGTATTGCCTTCACAAAATTTCTCAACTGTAGACTTAGATGGTTATTTTGACATTAATTTTAATGGTGGATATCATTTTAACGACTCGTTTTCTGTGTTTTTAAACCTTAATAATGTGCTAAATAACAGTTATCAAAGATTTAATAATTTTAATGTACAAGGTTTCCAAGCAATGGGAGGTTTAACTTGGAAATTTGATTCTCTTTTCTAAAAAAACAATCTAAATATAATTACCCCAAATATTTACAAAAAACAATTAAGGGTAAATTAAATTACTACATATCAAAACCTTGAACATAACTTTACGATTAAAAATATAAAACTTACATTTATGGCACTTTAAAACAGTGTCATAAATGAAAAAAATATCTCTCTTATTAATCTCAGGATTACTTGTAATATCCTGTAATACAGCAAAAAAAGAAACAAATTTAACTTCTAATGTTTTTTCTGCGGAAGAAAAAATAGATTCAACTCAAATAAAACACTTATTCAACGCCGCCTTAACCGAAGGAAAATCGTACGAATGGTTACGAGACTTAACTACAAATGTAGGTAGCCGTTTATCTGGCTCAGAAGGAGCAGCTAAGTCTGTTATTTGGAGCGAAAAATTAATGAACGAAGTTGGTTTAGATTCTGTTTGGTTACAACCCGTTATGGTACCGCATTGGGTTCGTGGAGAAAAAGAAGTTGCAAATTACAGCTTTAACGGAAAGCAAATTAATGTACCCGTTTGCGCATTAGGAGGTTCTATTGCAACAGCAGCTAACGGAATTACAGCAGAAGTTATCGAAGTAAAGAACTTAGAAGAAGCTGAAAAATTAGGAGATAAAGCCAAGGATAAAATCGTTTTCTTTAATGGTGCTTTTGATAATACTTTAATTCACACTTTTAAAGCCTACGGCGGATGTGTTAGTCAGCGTTTTGGCGGAGCAGCTGCAGTTGGTAAATTCGGCGCAAAAGCAGTTATCGTTCGCTCGATGACAAACGGAATAGATGATTACCCTCATACCGGATCAATGGGTTATGGAGATATTCCTAAATCAGAATATATTCCTTCTGCAGCAATTAGCTCAAGAGCTGCAGAAAACTTAAGCAAGCATTTAAAAGAGAATCCAACACTTAAGTTTTACTTAAAACAAAGCTGTGAAACACTACCTGACGCTCCTTCACACAATGTCGTTGGAGAAATTAAAGGAAGTGAAAATCCTGATAAAATTATGGTTATTGGTGGGCATTTAGATTCTTGGGATTTAGGTGATGGCGCTCATGACGACGGAACAGGAATTGTACAATCGTTAGAAGTAGCTTACTTATTAAAAAAGAACAACATTAAACCTAAAAACACTATTCGTATTGTATTTTTCATGAATGAAGAAAACGGTTTGCGTGGTGCTACAGAATATGCGCGTTTAGCAAAACTGAACAACGAAAATCATATTGGTGCTTTAGAATCTGATTCTGGAGGTCACACACCTAGAGGTTTCTCTATCGATGCCAATGACAAGAACCTTCAATTATTACAAAGCTGGAAAAAATTATTAGCTCCTTACGGCTTACATGATATTACAGCAGGTGGAAGTGGCGCTGATATTGGTCCTTTAAAAGACGACCATGTTACTTTGGTTGGATACCGACCAGATTCTCAACGTTATTTTGATTATCACCATGCTGCTAGCGATACTTTCGATAAAGTTAACAAACGTGAACTAGAGTTAGGAAGTGCATCAATGGCAAGTATCGTATATTTAATGGACAAGTATTTATATAATAACGAAACCATAAAACCATAACGAATGACAATTTTAGTACTAATTCTTCGGATCATTTTCGGTTTATTATTTGCTTACATTGGCGTTATGCATTTTTTAAAACCACGTTTTTTTAATGGCTTTATTCCCAAACCGCTTCCTAAACTAGCTGTAAATTATGTTACAGGGTTTATAGAAGTTGCAATCGGGATCGGCCTTTTATTTAATGCAACTGCAAAAAGTGCAGCCATTGGTTTTTTTGTACTAATGATCGTTTTTTTACCATTACATATATGGGACTTATTTAAAGAAAAACCTGCTATAGGATCTAAAAAAATTGCCATTATACGCTTACCTATACAATTTTTACTTTTATATATCGCTTATTTAATTTATTCAAATTCATGAGAAAATCATTATTAATTATTGCCGTTTCAATCGCTATTACCTCTTGTAAACAACAAGAGAAAGTAGACACCATTGTTATTAACTCAAACACATATACCGTTAATTCTAATTTCGATAAGGCGGAGAGTTTTGCGATTAAAGACGGTAAATTTATCGCTATAGGAACTAATAAAGAGATACAAGATAAATACACCTCATCAAAAACTATCGATGCTGAAAATAAAGCTATATACCCTGGTTTTATTGATGGCCATTGTCATTTTTACAGATTAGGTTTACAGCAGCAAAAAGTAAACTTAGTCGGTACAAAAAGTTACGATGAAGTATTACAGAAGTTGGTTGAATTTCAAAAAGAAAAAAACACCACTTTTATAACCGGTCGTGGTTGGGATCAAAATGATTGGGAAACAAAAGAATTTCCTACAAAAGAGAAACTAGATGCTTTATTTCCTGATATTCCGGTTGCTGTTCGAAGAGTCGATGGTCATGCAATGTTAGTAAATCAGGCTGCAATCGATTTAGCAGGAGTTACCATCGACACTAAAATTGATGGAGGTGAATTTTATAAGAAAGATGGAAAACTTACAGGCGTGTTAATTGACAATGCAATGAATTTCATTGAAGTGCCAAAACCGAATAAACAAGAACAAATTCAGGCTTTAAAAGACGCTGAAAAAATTTGTTTCGACTTAGGATTAACAACCGTTGATGATGCAGGTTTAGACAGGCAAGTAATTGAATTGATTGATAGTTTACAACAAACCGGTGATTTAAAAATGCGTATGTACGCAATGATTTCTAACACGAAAGAAAACTTAGATTATTACCTTAATAAAGGTATTATTAAGACTGATAAATTACATGTTCGGTCTGTAAAAGTATATGCCGACGGAGCTTTAGGTTCTCGTGGAGGAGCTTTAAAAGAGGAATATTCTGATAAAAAAGGGCATTTTGGTGCTTTGGTAAATTCATATGATGATCTTCAGCGCCTATCAAAAAGAATTGCGACTTCTGAATATCAAATGAATACACATGCCATAGGCGATTCTGCTAATTATGTAATGCTTAAAGCTTATAATAAATTCTTAAAAAATAAAGATAATCGTCGTTGGAGAATTGAACATGCTCAGATTGTTGATTTAAAAGATTTTCATTTATTTAAAAACATCATTCCGTCTATTCAACCAACACATGCAACAAGCGATATGTACTGGGCAGAAGAACGTGTAGGTTCTGAAAGAATTAAAGGTTCTTATGCTTATAACGATTTATTAAAACAACATGGTATGGTTGCTTTAGGAACCGATTTCCCTATTGAAAACGTGAGTCCATTACACACCTATTATGCTGCAACCATCAGAAAAGATTTAAAAGGATATCCAGAAAAAGGATATCAAATGAACAATGCTTTATCAAGAGAAAATGCGTTAAAAGGTATGACTATCTGGAACGCTTTTGCTAATTTTGAAGAAGCCGAAAAAGGAAGTATTGAAGTAGGTAAACTTGCCGACTTTGTTATCTTAGAAAACGATATTGTTACTGTTAATGAAGATAAAATACCGAACACTAAAGTTTTAAAAACTTTTGTTAATGGTGAAATAGTAAACTAATTTTTATCAAACTATAAAACCCTTATTATGAAATCTTTTTTTTACACAATATTAATTACACTTTTATTTGTTTCATGTAGTGAAGATTCTATTAACTACGATGCTAAAAATGAAGCAGATATTGTTGAATATATTGCAAATAATGACTTAGATGCTAAAAAAAGCAATTCCGGCTTATACTATGTTGTAAACAATGAAGGTTCTGGAGCCAGACCTACAAGCAACTCTGAAGTAACTGTAGCTTACAAAGGGTATTTTTTAGATGGCAAAACATTTGACCAAAGTGATAGTGCTGGCGTGTCTTTTAACCTACAACAAGTTATTAAAGGATGGACGGAAGGAATCACTTACTTTAAAGAAGGTGGTAGTGGTGTTTTACTAGTTCCTTCAAAATTAGGATACGGAAGTAATGGAAGACCTGGAATACCTGGAGGAGCTGTTTTAATATTCGATATTGAACTTATAAGTGTTGAATAACATTTATCATTCTTTTCATTAAGAGTTCATCTAATTTTAAATAAAAAAGACGCTTAAAACAACTAGTTGTTTTAAGCGTCTTTTATGCGTTTACATAAAAAAACTTTTATCCATTAGAAAAAACAGATAAATAAATGCATCTTTTTAAACATTTATAAGTCTACTATATGAACTTAAAATTTAGATATCATGAAATATAAAAACCAATGTACATGTAATTGTAATGGTTGTAAAACAGGAAATTGCTCTAATTGCACCTGTGAAAACTGTTCTTGTAACAACTGTAATTGTTAGTAATATATTTGTTAACTTTTGTTATTACAAAGTTGTAGCCTTTTTCAATTTAAAATACCTTCAGCTTTGTAATAACATTTTTGTAAATTTATAGAATGACAACAAATCAAGTTTACATAAAATATGCTGATGACGTTAAATATTTTATCTTAAGTAAGGTAAAGGATACAACGGTTACTGAAGATATTTTTCAAGATACTTTTATTAAAATACATACCAAACTACATACTTTAAAAGACATTACTAAACTAAAACCTTGGGTATTTACCATTACTAGAAATTCTATAATGGATTATTTTAAAAGTATAAATAAAACTTTTGAACTAGCTAATTTTGAAACGGAGACAAGCATAGCATTAACAACACATACCGAAAAAGATTGTTTACGTGGAATCTTAAAAAAATTACCTAAAAAATATAGAGATCCTTTATTTTTATCAGATATTAAAGGTTTAAAACAACAAGATGTTGCTAATACTTTAAAACAAAGCTTACCTACAACTAAATCGCAAATTCAACGTGCTCGCAAACTAATAGCAAAAGGATTTATGGATTGTTGTGGCTTTGTTTTAAATGAAGAAGGCAAGTTAGTTGGTGAAATACAAGATAAAGATGATTGTAAAGTTTGTGGATAGTAAATTGCGTTATTTTTAATTCTTTTTTTAATAACTTTACTACTAATTTAGCAAGCACTACTACTATTCTTGTTAACGCTAACAATATCTCATCAAAATGAAAAAATACATTCTACTTTTATTCATAAGTTTTTTAATTTTTAGTTGTAATGAAAAAAAAGCAATCAGCTCTATAAATCCAGAGAATTGGTCGAAGAGATTTATAGATATCAGCTCCAAAGATTCTCTTGAGTACGGAAAATCATACCTATCTATTTATTCGCAAATTTATAGTAGTTCAGAACACAAAACTCATAACTTAACTGCAATGATAAGCATGAGAAACACAAGTGACTCTGACACAATATATTTACTAAAATCAGAATATTTTGATACCCACGGAAAATCTATTCGCACTTATTTTGATAAACCAATTTATCTGAGCCCGATGGAAACCACTGAAATAATAATTGATGAGATAGATATTGAAGGCGGAACAGGATCTAACTTCATAATAGAATGGAAAACCCCCAAAAACTGCCCAGAACCTTTGTTTGAAGGCGTAATGAACTCAACTATGGGGCAACAAGGTTTGTCTTTTACAACACAATCAAAAAGAATAAAATAAGTCAATAACGATACTTCCAAAAGAGGTATTATCATATATATTAAATAAAAAAACTTAGCGTTTTTACACACTAAGTTTTATTTAGATATTTTTATTACGCTTATTTTCTTCTTTTCTTAGAACCACTCTTTGCCTTAGGCGCTCTGTAATTTTTACTTTTACGCTGATTAAAAGGAACCGCATCATCAAAAGTATTTTTTGCTTCTTTTGCTGATTTATTTTTCTTCCAAGAATTATTTTCTGGTAATAACACCTTTAATAAATCTTGTCTTCCAACCTTATTCAATGTTTTTTTAATCCAATCTTTATTCTCTTTTTTATACCAAAAGAAAAAACGATGTTGCTCTTCTTTCTCTTTAGCCGTTTTTGGTGTTTTTGTTGGTTTTAAAGTATAAGGATGATATCCACTATAATAAATTACCGTAGCAACCGTCATTGGTGTTGGTGTAAAACCCTGTACCTGCTCTAGTTGAAACCCCATATCTTTTGTTTCGGCGGCTAAATTTGCCATATCCTCTTTTTCACATGCAGGATGATTAGATATAAAGTAAGGTATTAACTGTAGTTTTAATTTTTTCTTTATGTTAATACGATCAAAACGATCTTTAAACATGTGAAAATATTTAAAAGAAGGTTTACGCATTAATTTTAATACAGGATCAGAAGTATGCTCTGGTGCTACTTTTAAGCGTCCAGATATGTGATTTGTCATTACCTCTTCTGTATAGGCATCTAACTCTTTCGGATCTGCATTTTTATTAAACTCAGGCACTAACATATCGTGTCGAATTCCACTTCCAATAAACGATTTTTTTATCTTCGGATGCTTATCAACTGCCTGATACAATTCTGTTAATGGCTTGTGAGATGTATCTAAATTACTGCATATTACTGGCGATATACAAGAAGGCGCAACACATTTATCACAGATAGATTGTATTTTACCTTTCATTTTATACATATTGGCAGATGGTCCACCAATATCAGATAAATATCCTTTAAAGTCATCCATTTCAGCAACCTTATCAACCTCTCTTAAAACAGATTCTTGACTACGACTCGCTATAAATTTCCCTTGGTGTGCCGAAATTGTACAAAAACTACATCCTCCAAAACATCCACGGTGAATGTTTATAGAAAATTTTATCATTTCAAAAGCCGGTATTGGCCCTCGCTTATTATATTTTGGGTGTGGCAAACGTGTAAAAGGTAAATCGAAAGATCCGTCTATTTCCTTTTCGGTCATTGTAGGATAAGGCGGATTTATCATCAACGTCTTATCTCCTACTCGCTGAAAAATACGACGTGCTTTTAATTTATTAGACTCCTGCTCTATCACTTTAAAGTTAGATGCAAATGTTTTTTTATCCTTTAAACAAGCCTCATGTGAGTTAATTTCTATATCCTCCCAATTTTTATTTTTGGGAATATTTTCTCCTTTGTCAACAAAAACTGCTGTTTGCTTTATCGTTTTTAAACTAGAAAAAGGAACTCCTTTTTGTAACAACTCAACAACTTCGCGTAAAGGTTGCTCACCCATTCCGTAAACCAACATATCTGCTTTAGAAGTTTCTAAAATAGTAGGCAACAATTTATCAGACCAATAATCGTAATGTGTTACTCTTCGTAAAGAAGCTTCAATACCTCCAATTAAAACAGGTGTATCAGGAAATTTATCTTTTAATATTTTCGAATATACTGATGTTGCATAATCAGGTCTAAAACCTTTATCTCCATTTGGTGTATACGCATCTTTATCTCTACGACGTTTACTTGCCGTATAATTACTCACCATCGGATCCATACATCCGCCAGTTACTCCAAAAAACAATCTTGGTTTTCCTAACTTTTCAAAATCCTGTAAATTATCATTTACACTAGGTTGTGGTACAATTGCAACTCGCAATCCATAACTTTCTAATATACGCCCAATTACTGCAGGACCAAATGATGGATGATCTACATATGCATCTCCACTAAAAAGAATTACATCTAATTCTTCCCATCCTCTTAACTTAACCTCCTTATTTGTAGTAGGTAACCAATCTGAAACTCGTCTTATTCTCATGCC
>CAXHZZ010000021.1:0-32162 GCA_964021635.1 uncultured Tenacibaculum sp. | reverse complement strand
GATCCCAACCCCAATAACGTCCCCAACTTTCGTTGGCCCACATTCCGCCTAAAAAAGTACCCATGGTTAATAAAACCAATCCAACAGTTATAGACATTTCATTGATAATGGTTAACTCCTTTATATGAAGATCCATTTTTTTCTTGTTCTTCGAGTTGGTGAAAATCATTAAGAATAAACTAAAAACACCTAAGATCATCCCTAAAGAAAAAGGCCCGTAACTAGCAACAATAATAGAAACGTGTACTTTTAACCACCAAGAGTTTAATACCGGTTGTAGATTTGCAATTTCAGGATCTAACCAATTTTGACTAGCAAAAAACAAAGTGATTGCCGTTATAAAGGTGGCTGCAGCAATAGTTAATGTTGATTTTTTTCCTAATGATAAACCAAAAAACATTGTTGCCCAAGCAACAAAAATAATAGATTCGTAGGCATTACTCCATGGAGCATTACCACTAATATACCATCTAGATAATAGCCCTAAAGTATGCAGTATAAAGAAACCTATAATAATCACAATCAATCCCTTTATCACATAGTTGATCCATTTTTTGTTTGAGAAAACCTGCGCGATTAAAAAGACAATTAACAGAATACTTGACAATCCGAAGTACTTAATCAAACGATTAAAAACATCAAATTCATTATACATAATCTCTAATTCAATTTTATCTTCTGAAGGATACACTTCTTCTCCGAATTTTTTCTGAAACTTTTTTATGCCGTCTAAAACCTTGTTAGTTTCTGTATAGTTTCCAGATTTTCTTGAGTTTTGTAAAAGTTGCATGTACACCGGTAGTGATTGACGCACAAATACAGAATCGGTTCCTTTAAAACCTGCCTCTAATGTTTCTGGTTGTGATACCCATTTGTTATTTTCATCATTTGGAATCGGATAGATGCGCAACATACCGCCACCTAAAGTTTGTGATAATAACCAAACTCTTTGCTCTATTTTAATAGCATCTGTTTCAAATTTACTCTGAATTTTCTTTTTCTTAGCTTCCGCTACTAGTGTACCTATTTTAGAGGTTCCTTTAGCATCATAAAAATCAATAAAACGTGCGTATTTTACATCTTTAGCAACGCCTAAAATTTCTCGTATTTGCGTATTTCCTTTTTCTAAATAGATAAAAGGTACATTTAACCAAAGCATTGGCATTTCTGTAATAGAAAGTAAAACCTGTGTAGGGTTCATACCTTTAAAACTATTGGTATGTGCAACTTTTCTTACCAATTCTGATGCTAGGGTGTGCACAGGTTTCATGCGACCACCGATATCTTGTATTACTAAGCGGCTAAACTTATTTGTATGTTCAAGGCTGGGTTTGTTGCTTGTTAAAAGAGAGTCTATTTGCGCTATTGATAACTCTTTTGGTTTGTGCACATCACCATGTTCTTGTGCAGTTGAATTAAGAGTTAAAAATAAAATGATTGCAGATAAACTAGCTTTTTTTAGCTTTATTTTATCTAGTGAGACTTTTAAATCGTTAAAACGAGTGTTTTTTATAAACAGAATAAAAGTTAATCCAAAAAATAATAATGTATAGCCTATATAAGTAATCCATGTACCCACGAAATCGTGATTTACAGATAGGTGAGTTTGCTCGTTTTCACCTTCAATCTTATAGCTAGATTGAAATAATTTATAGCCTTTGTAATCTAAAATATTATTCATAAAAATTCTAAAGTCAAAAGTTTCTTTTTCTGCAATCACTGTAATTTCACTTGCATAAGCAGCAGCACTTTCCGAGCCAGGATATTTTTCTAATTGAAAATCGTTTAACTTCACTTTAAAAGGAGTTTCTAATTTTTTAGCACCATACCAAGCTCTAAAATTTAAGTCGCCAATGCTAAATTCTTCAACATTATCAACATTAAATTGGCCGCCATACAATGCTATTCTTTTAGTTTCATCATTCGCAGTAATATCAAAAATAACAGTATCGTATTTTTTATTGTCTTTTTCTCCCGAAACAGTTTTCATGACTCCTTTTTCAGGAGCTTTCGGAATTACAAACTGTAACCCTTTTAGCGTATGTAGGGTTAAAAATTGAAAGTGTTGTGCACTGTCTTTAACAATCTGACCTCTTTTTTGGTCAGCCATTCTAAGCCAATCACCATTATTTTTAGAGATCATTTTTAAATTATCACCTTCGTAATAAAAATTTACAGAAGCATTTCTATCAGGAACATCAAAACTTACCAAAATGTTGTGAATGTTTTGTGTTGTTCCTCTCTTAATATAATGTTCGTGCCTACTTCCGTCAGAGCTTTCTACTAAAAATAGGTGTTCTACTCCGTTTTCATCTAAAATAAGTTTTTTCTCAGACCATGGAATATAGTCAACCAAATTGTAAGAGATTGCATGTGCTTCTTTATCTTTTTTTGGCTGAAAAGTTTCAGTAAATTTTGCAGAATTATTTCCCCAAGCAGAAAGTAATAATTGGTTGTTTGTTTCTTTTTGAAACTCATTATTATCAACAACAACGTTTAAATAGTTGGTGTCAGAAAAAAAAGTATTGGTAGTTTCTCCTTCGTCAATAATCATAATTCCTTCATAACTAACATAGCGTGTAACGCCAGCGCCAATTAAAATGAGTAAAAATGCAGCATGAAAAAGCAAAACACCCCACTTTTCTTTTTTAAATAAACGATACCTAAAGATGTTTCCGAAAAAATTAATTACAAAAAATATCATAATTAATTCGAACCACCAAGCATTGTAAACTAAAGCTTTTGAAGTTTGTGTTCCGAAATCGTTCTCTATAAAAGTGGCAATTCCCATGGCCACTGCAAAAACGAAAAATAGTACCGCTGTTAAGCGTGTAGAGTAAAGAATATCTAAGATTTTTTTCATCTGTAAATCAGCTAAGTGTAAAACATCGCAAATTTACGGATTAATGTCTTAATAACTTTATGAATTCATCCATTTTTAAGGAAATAAAACGTTAAAAAAGAAGGGTTATATACCTATTTTTTCCCCCATTTTAACAAATGTCTCAATACGATTCTTAGTGTTCTTTATAATATCGGCATCAATGGTTAGTTTATTTTTGTTAACTAACAGTACAATTGTAGATCCGCCGAAGGCGAAATAGCCCATTTCATCTCCTTTTTGTATTTTGATGTTGGGGTTAAAAGTTTCGATAATAGTTCCTACCATTGTTGCTCCAACAGGAGCTACGATAATTTCTCCTTTTTCTTCGGATGATAAAATGCAATACTCACGTTTGTTTTCGCAAAAAACTTTGGTAAAGTTTGATGCTAACGCATATGGCGAAACGGAATAGTAGTCACCTTTTATCTTGGTCATTTCAGAAGGTGTACCATCACACGGAAAATGATAGCGGTGGTAGTCGTTTGGTGCTAATCGTAAAATAATTAACGATGAGTTCTGGTGTTTTTTTGCTAATTTAGCATCGCCTAAAAACTCTTGTAAAGTAAATTTTCTTCCTTTTACAAAGAAATTGCCAACATCAGCAATGCTTTCAAAAGCAAGCATTTTTCCATCTCCAGGAGATGTGAAGCCATCTTGAATAGGTCTAGCACTTGGTTTTAGTTTTCTGTAAAAGAAATCGTTAAATGAAGTAAATTCAGTTATCGATTTTTCAGCTTCATCAATATTAATATCTAACTGTTTTACAAAACTTGCTATTTTTTTTGTGGATGAAGGTTTGTTCATTTTTTTACCATACCAAGCGGATAAAAACTTGCGTTTTGCTATGGGTAAAAAAGCCATTTTCCCAAACGGATTATTGTATAACAACTTTAAAAAAACTTCACCAGGTGGAGTTTCTGTAATTACGTTACCAGATGTTCTATCGATGAATTTTATTTTCATAATTTTATTCCTCTACACTATCAATTAAAATAGTTAACATATCAATTGCTGCTTGTGCAATTTTGGTTCCAGGGCCAAAAACACCTACAGCACCTGCATCAAATAAATATTGATAATCTTGCGCCGGAATTACACCACCAACAATTACCATAATATCTTCTCTTCCGTATTTTTTTAGCTCTGCAATTACTTGAGGAACTAGTGTTTTATGACCTGCCGCTAATGATGAAATTCCTAAAATATGAACATCGTTTTCAATAGCTTGTTTGGTAGCTTCTTGTGGTGTTTGAAATAAAGGGCCAATATCTACATCAAAACCTAAATCAGCATATCCAGTAGCAACTACTTTTGCGCCACGATCATGCCCGTCTTGCCCTAGTTTGGCTATCATTATTCGTGGTCTACGTCCTTCTAGTTCTGAAAATTTATCTGCAAATTTAATTGCTTTTTTAAATAACTTATCGTCTTTTATTTCTTTACTATACACGCCTGAAATTGTTTTGTGAACTGCTTTATGACGTCCGAAAACACTTTCTAAAGCATCAGAAATCTCTCCTAAAGTAGCTCTGTTTTTAGCAGCTTTTACGGCTAAGTCTAATAAATTTCCTTTATTGGATTTAGCGCATGCTGTTAAGTCGTTTAACGATTTTGTAACCTTGGCACCGTCTCTTTTCGCCTTGATATCTTTTAACCTCTCGATTTGTGATAAACGCACCGCCTCATTGTCGACTTCTAAAATATGTAAAGGATCTTCTTCTTTTAGTTGGTATTTATTTACCCCAACAATCACATCTTGTCCGCTATCTATCTTTGCTTGTTTTTTAGCAGCAGCTTCCTCGATTCGCATTTTCGGAATTCCTTTTTCAATGGCTTTTGTCATGCCTCCTAATTCCTCAACTTCCTTTATTAATTCCCACGCATTGTTAGCAATATCTTCGGTAAGTTGTTCTACATGATAGCTTCCTGCCCAAGGGTCAACCGTTTTTGTAATATGTGTTTCTTCTTGTAAATATATTTGTGTATTACGAGCAATACGTGCAGAAAAATCGGTAGGTAAGGCAATTGCTTCGTCTAATGCATTGGTGTGTAAACTTTGTGTACCTCCAAAAGCCGCAGCCATGGCTTCAATCGTTGTTCGCGCTACATTGTTAAAAGGGTCTTGTTCTGTTAAAGACCAACCGCTTGTTTGGCAATGTGTTCGTAATGCTAAAGATTTTGGGTTTTTAGGCTTGAATTGTTTTACAATTTTTGCCCATAACATTCTTGCTGCTCGCATTTTGGCAATCTCTACAAAATGATTCATGCCTATTGCCCAGAAAAAAGACAATCTCGGTGCAAACGTATCAATGTCCATTCCCGCTTCTAATCCTTTTTTAATATAGTCTAACCCGTCTGCTAAAGTATATGCCAATTCAATTTCTGCCGTTGCACCTGCTTCTTGCATGTGATAACCAGATATAGAAATAGAGTTGTATTTCGGCATAAAATCCGAAGTATATTTAAAAATATCAGCAATAATTTTCATTGATGGAGTAGGTGGGTAGATATAGGTATTACGAACCATAAACTCTTTTAAAATGTCATTTTGAATCGTTCCTGATAACAATTCAGGAGCAACACCTTGTTCTTCGGCAGCAACAATATAAAAGGCAAGAATTGGTAAAACGGCGCCGTTCATAGTCATTGAAACAGACATTTTATCTAACGGAATTTGGTCGAATAAGATTTTCATATCCTCGACCGAATCGATTGCCACACCTGCTTTACCTACATCACCTTGTACACGTTCGTGATCTGAATCGTAACCACGGTGTGTTGCTAAATCAAATGCAACAGAAAGTCCTTTTTGACCCGCTGCTAAGTTTCTTCTGTAAAAAGCATTACTTTCTTCAGCAGTTGAGAATCCAGCATATTGGCGAATAGTCCAAGGTCTTCGAACGTACATTGTTGAGTAGGGTCCGCGTAAATTAGGAGCAATACCTGCAACGAAATCTTCATGTTGTTTGCTTTCAACTTGTGACTTTAAACTATTGTCTAATTGTATGTTTGATACGTCTTTTCTACTCATTTTGTAAACGTTCTTGTTCTAGCTTTTCAGCCAATCGTTTTTGAATAATCGGTTGGATGAGTGTTTTTTCGTTTCTAATTTTCATAAACGGAAAAAGCTCTAAATCATTCTTCATTTTATCGTTGTCGTTCTGTATTTTATTAGTTCCTAATAAAACTAATTTACCAGTATCGAATTTTGCTTGTTCTTTTTCAGCAGAATCTTTAATTTTTCGTTGTATGATCCCTTCTTTAAGTTGTTTTGAGAATCCACCACCTTTTTCGATAGTTTTAAAGACTTCTAAAGAATTATGTGCCAATTGTTGTGTGATAGCTTCAATATAATAAGCCCCGTCTGCAAAATTCTGAGCATCTGAAAGTTCGCTTTCTTGTTGCAGGATTAATAATTGATTTCTAGAAATTCGCTCGCCAAATTCATTTGAATGATGAAAAATGTCATCGTAAGAAATATTACAAACCGTGTCAGCTCCACCTAAAATAGCGCTCATGCATTCAGATGTTGTGCGAAGCATGTTTACATTGTAGTCGTACAAGGTTTTATTACGTAAGCTAGGTTGCACAAATAGGTGAGTTTTACTATTTTCCTCATCATATTCTTTTAAAAGCGATGTCCATAGAACTCTGAAAGCTCTTAGTTTCGCTATTTCAAAAAAGTAATTACTGCCAACAGAAAAGTTAAAATGAATATTGTTGACTATTTTACTTCCGAGGTGATTTAAGTATTCATTAGCATGTGCAAGTGCGTAGGCAAGTTGTTGTGTGTTATTCGCTCCAGCATTTTGATATGTTGAAACGTTAATACAAATAGCGTTAGAGACATTATTAATGATCTTTTCGAATTCCTTATGATCATTGTTTAGGTTTGTAAACCAGTTACCTGTACTTGTTAAATTGCCAATAATATCAATATTAAAATAACAATTATCTGAAGCTATAAAGTTTGATAATTCAATAATGAATTTAGCGTCTAAAAACTTTACTTTAAAATAAAGGACGGTGTTTTTAAGGTCTAAATCTTTAAGTAGTATTTTGTAATCGAACTTCGTTTTTGCTTTAAACTCTATAGATTTAGCGCCTCTTTTTAAAGAGTCGATTGCAAAAGAATTTGCTTTTTTTTCGTCCTCTATATAAATAGACTGACAAATATTGAATCCCTCTTCAGGGGTTGCTATTGTTGTTTTTGTTTGGTCTTCTTTTGTGTAAAAAGGTTTTACTGTAATACCTTCGTCAGTTTTCCAGAGAAGTGTGTCGTTGTAATCCGCGCCTTTAAGATCTACCTGTATTTTTTGTTTCCATTCGGCAGCACTAATTTCCTTGAAGTCATTAAATAAATAAGTACTCATTATTTTTGTAGGGTATCAAATTCGATAATATAAATATCTTCACCTTCTTTCTTCATCAAATATTTTTCGCGAGCATAACGCTCTAGTTGAAGTGAGTCTTGAAGTTTTTTTATAGTTTTTTTGTCTTTATCAATTTTGTTCTTGTGGTAATCTATCCAAATTTCTAGTTCTTCAATTTCTTCATTAAACTCTCTATGGGTAAGATATGAATTTTCATCAAAAAAAAGCATCCAAATAACAAATACCGTTAAGATAACAACATAAATATTTGTTGCTATTTTAAAAGAGGATTTATTTTTTATTGATTTTAAATTCATTTTACAAGCGGTCGCTAATTACGGTTCTAACAATATCTATAGCAACAGTGTTGTACCTATCATTAGGGATTATAATGTCGGCATAGTTTTTAGTGGGTTCGATAAATTGTTGATGCATTGGTTTTAAGGTGTTTTGATATCTGTTTAAAACTTCATCAATATCTCTTCCTCTTTCTTTAATATCTCTACGAACTCTTCTTATCAGTCGTTCGTCAGCATCAGCATGTACAAAAACTTTTATGTCGCAAAGGTTTCTTAATTCTTTGCTATTAAAAATTAAAATACCTTCTACAATAATAACTTTTCTGGGGTGAGTTTTTATTGTGTCTTTGGTTCTGTTGTGCGCAACAAACGAATAAATAGGTTGCTCTATTATTTTGCCACTCTTTAGATCGCTTAAATGATTTACTAATAAATCGAAATCGATTGCTCTAGGATGATCAAAGTTTATCTTTGTACGTTCCTCATAGCTTAAGTTATCAGTTTGAGCATAATATGAATCTTGAGAGATAATGCATACTTCATCTACAGGAAGCTCATTAATTATTTGATTTACTACGGTTGTTTTTCCACTTCCTGTTCCGCCAGCAATACCGATTACAAATATATTTTTCATTGAGTTTTATTAAGATGATTTGTTAAAGCAAATTTAGTGAAATATGTGCATAAAAAAAGCGCTAACTTAAGTTAGCGCTTTTTATTTTTAGTGAGCCGATGAGAGGACTCGAACCTCCGACCTGCTGATTACAAATCAGCTGCTCTAGCCAGCTGAGCTACATCGGCCTGTTGCCTTTAAAAGCGATGCAAATATATAAGCTTTTTTGAATCTAGCAAAAGTTTTTTTTATTTTTTTTAATGCTTTTTTTGATGCTTTTTTTTTACTGTAATTAACTATCTCATTAGCATTAAAATAGGGTTTTTTACGGCGGATAAAAATATTTATTTATTTTTAATAATATTAAAAATACTTGTTTTTAATAACTCTTAAAAGTTTGAGAAGAGTGTTTTTTTTCTGAAAATAACTATAAAATAAAAAAAAGCTCTAGATTTAACTAGAGCTTTTATCAAGAATAAATATTATTAAGAATGGTAAACTAAAAGAAATACCAATCTATTTGTAGTAATAAACGAGCAATAGCTATGTTTATTGTTGTGATATATTTATTATGCTGTTAAGGGTTTACCTTTTAATCTTTTTTCAATTCGTTGTTTTACAACAGTTAGTCGCTTCATAGCATCCATTAGAGCACTATCTTTTGTTTCTTTATATACTTCGTTTATTTCTAGTATTAAAGATTTTACCTCTCTTGAAGCTAATATTCTATCACTAGTAGTAATAAATTTGAATTTTCTGTGCTCAAATTCGTCTGCTTTACTAATTAATTCTGAATTCATAAAATACTTACTTATAGTTAATTATATTATCTTTTAGATTTTAGTCTGGTAATTGATTTTGTTTTACACAAAATTGTAAAATCATAAAGTAAAATGGGCAACAAATATATATTAATCTTTTTGTTAACCTATAATAAAACAATCAAATTGTTTTATTTATTTATAATTTTTCTTTATATAGTTCATTAAAGCTTACTTTTTGCTTTTTCTTCAATTATAGATTGAATCTATTGAGTTAAATGTAATAATTTTTTATTGATAATTCAAATTTATTAGTAGAATTTTAACAGTAATAAGTAGCTTTGTTACTAATGTCATATTTTTAACCTACAAAGGCTTATTATAAAAGAAGAAAAGTTTATTATTTTTGTGTGCAAGCAGAATGTTTAATGTTTTATTATAAAATTTTTGTTTGCAAAAGTTTTAAATTTCAAAAAGAAAGTATATGAAAGAAATTACATTATTAATGCTTGTAATTATTATACAATCATGCAGTAGTGTTGAAAAAAGAAAAGTGCAGGGGAATTCTGATTTTCAAAAAGAAATGAATGCTAAATTTAAGGACGCTTCTAAATCGCCGTTAACAAAAAGAGATTTAAAGAAATTTGAAGGATTAGCTTTTTTTAAATTAGATGAGAAGTATAAAGTAGTAGCCAAATTAATAAAAACACCAAATGCACCTAGTTTTAATTTTCCAACAACAACAGATAGGGTAGCGGTATATGAAAAGTATGGTGTAGTTTCTTTCGCTATTGATGGCGAAAATTTTGAGTTAGCTATTTATAAGGATGAAAATCCAGAGCTTATGTATAAAGACAATTTATTTTTACCTTTTTTTGATGAAACAAACGGAAAAACATCCTATGAAGGAGGAAGATTTATAGATGTTTTAATTACGGATGTAAATACTAACGGAACGATTGTTATTGATTTTAACGAAGCCTATAACCCTTATTGTGCCTACAGTGATCGATATTCTTGTCCTATTACTCCAAGAGATAATTATTTAAATACAGCAATAAAAGCCGGAGTTATGGCGTATAAGAAGTAAAACAAGAAAGCCTGCTAAATGCAGGCTTTTTTTATTTTGTAGGTGGATGCAATCCTTCTTTAATGTCTTGTCTAATAGCTTCATCTAATGAAGCTAAATAATTCCTTCTAACTTTTAATTTAGTACCCGCATGTGCTTTCGGATTTAATGAAGCAAACATTTCGGCAATTTTAATAGCTGTTGGTAATAAATGAGTTTCAGGAACAATTTTGTCTAAAAATCCTGCTATAACAGCATCTTTAGGATTGTATATTTCAGAATTATTTACACTGCGTTCAAAATAAACAGGAGCTAAACGGGCTTTGGCTATTTCGATACCTGCATTGTGCATGGTCATTCCTATCATTACTTCGTTTAATCCTATTTTAAAATCACCTTCGGTACCCAATCTATAATCAGCAGAAAGTAATAGAAAAGCTCCTTTGGCAACAGCATGACCCGTACAAGCTGTAATTATAGGTAAAGGAAAAGATAACATTCTATGCGATAATTTAGACCCTTTGGTAACTAATTCTAAAGCAGATTCTGGCGATGCTGTCATGCTTTTTAAATCATAACCTGCAGAAAACATTCCTGGTTGACCAGTTAAAATAACAATCTTCTTCTCTTGTTCAGCTTTATCTAATAAAGAGTTTAAAGCGTCAATTACTTCATGTGATATGGCATTTACTTTACCGTTAGAAAGGGTAATAATTGCATAGTTGTCTTTTGATACATATTGTACTAATTCGTTCATAATTTAAATAAATTTAATAAGGTAGAGTCCGGCAAAAACGGCTAAAAAACCTACAACAAAACTTGCGATGGTGTATAAGGCAAATGAAGTGAAATCTCCGGATTTTAAAAGTATGTGGTTTTCGTAGGCAAAGGTAGAAAATGTGGTGAATCCACCACAAAATCCTGTTGCTAGTAATAGTGTACTGTTTTGAGACAAGGCTTCGTTTTTGGCAGCTAAACCTAAAATGAATCCGATAAGCAAGCTTCCGATAATATTTGCAGCAAAGGTTCCGTACGGAATTCCTGTTTGTGAGTTGTTTAAGGTTTTTCCTATTAAGAATCTTAAAACGCTTCCAAAGCCACCGCCAATAAAAACTAATAAAAGTTGTTTCATGTCTTTGCTAAAATAATAAAACCTCACATAATTGCGAGGTTTTATTGTGTGAATATTATAAGTTATTGTTATTTTAAAGTAACATCATCTGCGTCTGTCCAGTTCCATTTACCTACGATAATTCCTTTCTCGACGGTAACAATTCCTGGATTGGCTCTAATTACTGTTTTTAAAGCAGTTTCGTCACAAAACCCGAAGGTATATGGTAAATTAAATTCTTTTTGAGTTGCCGCTAAGTCTTCAATATAAGAAGCTGTTAACACATATACTTCATACCCTTTGGCTTTCGCATCTGCAGCAGTTTTTGAAATAGCAGTAATCCCTTCTTTTTCTGTTTTTTCGAAATTGTACATGATAATAAGCATTGCCTTGTCTTTGGCTAGCATGGCTTCTAGTTGATCTCCATCTTCGTCGGTTTCAATCATAAAATCATGAATTGGTGGTACTTCATCGCTACCTTCTTGGTATTTCATACCCTCAGCAATATCTGTACCTATAGAGTAGGCTCTAAAATCGATAATAGGTAAGTGATTTAATACATAATACGTAATGAACAATGATACTAATATTGTTCCGTACGTTTTTATAGCGCCAAGTTTATCTGAAAGTAAAGGTTTAATATGTTTTAACCCGAAGATTAAAATCACAATAAAAACCATAAATACAACATTCTTGTAAAAAGTTTCTTTAGGTGTAAGTTTTAAAGCATCACCAAAACATCCGCAGTCTGTAACCTTGTTATACGTGTAAGAATACCATGTTAAGAATAAAAAGATGATGTTAAGACTAAATATACTCCACACCGTAAGTTTTGGTTTGTAACCAACAATAAGCATTACTCCCAAAACCAATTCCGAGATAATTAAAAGAATGGCAAAAGGCAAAGTATAAGGAATTAAGAACTCCATATTTAAAACACCTTCACTAAAGTATTCTTGAAACTTGTATTGAGAGCCAATCGGGTCTACTAACTTAACAAAGCCTGAGTAAATGAATAAAAGCCCTACTAATACTCTTGAAATGTGTGTTAAAATTTTTAAAATCATTTTTTGGGGTTTAAGGTTAACTGTCTAATTCTGAGTGATGAATTAAAGCAAAAATAGCATAATTAATCATATCTTGGTAATTGGCATCAATTCCTTCAGAAACTAAGGTTTTTCCTTTGTTATCTTCAATTTGTTTTACGCGAAGTAATTTTTGAAGAATTAAATCTGTTAAAGATGAAATTCTCATATCTCGCCAAGCTTCACCGTAATCATGGTTTTTATTTTCCATTAATTCTTTGGTGATTTTTATATGTTTATTATATAAAGAAGTAGCTTCTGCTGTGTTTAAATCTGGTTGGTCGGTAACACCTAATTCTAGCTGAATAAGAGCCATAATAGCATAATTAATGATACCGATAAATTCTGGTTTTTCTCCTTCATCCACCATACGCATGGTGTTTTCTTGTAACTGGCGGATGCGCTGTGCTTTTATAAATATTTGATCCGTTAGTGATGGAAGCCTTAAGATTCTCCATGCACTCCCATAATCGCTCATTTTTTTATTAAACAAACTACTACATTCCTCTACTACGTCATCATATTGTTTGGATGTGTTTTGCATCTTTTTTATTTAAAAGTAATCCATCAAAAATAGTAAATATTAAAAGCTTTTCATTTATTTTTACTTAGAAATTTATAAGGATGACAATTAATTGCAAAGGAACATTAATCGATCTTACTTCTCCGAAAGTTATGGGGATTTTAAATATTACGCCAGATTCTTTTTTTGATGGCGGAAAATATAAAGACGAACATACAATTCTCAGTCAAACTGAGAAAATGTTAAAGGAAGGCGCAAACTTTGTTGATGTTGGTGCTTACTCGTCTAGACCGGGAGCAAAGCATGTTTCTGAGACAGAGGAGCTGCAAAGAATAGTGCCGGTAATTGAGTTGTTAAAACGTAATTTTTCTGATATTCTTATTTCTGTAGATTCTTTTAGAAGTGCTGTTGTAAGAGAATCAGTTAATGCCGGAGCTTCATTAATTAATGATATTTCAGGAGGTGTATTAGATGATAAAATGTTTGCAACAGTGGCGAGTTTGCAGGTGCCTTACATAATGATGCACATGCAAGGAACGCCACAGCGCATGCAATTAAATCCTGTTTATGAAAATGTGGTAACGGATATAATTTCGTTCTTTGCAGCGCAGTTGCATAAACTCCGAGCGTTAAAAGTAAACGATGTTATTATAGATGTGGGTTTCGGTTTTGGAAAAACAACTGAACATAATTACGAACTTTTAAAAAAGCTATCGCTATTTAAAAGTTTAGAATTGCCAATATTAACAG
This sequence comes from uncultured Tenacibaculum sp., assembly GCA_964021635.1. Lineage (GTDB taxonomy): Bacteria > Bacteroidota > Bacteroidia > Flavobacteriales > Flavobacteriaceae > Polaribacter. Next base: position 18,694 of record CAXHZZ010000021.1, on the reverse strand, counting down.
GTATTTCTAGAAAATCGATGCTTTACAAAACGCTTGATATTTCACCTCAAGAAGCATTAAACGCAACTACGGTAGCTAATACAATTGCACTTTTAAACGGAACCAATATTATAAGAGTTCACGATGTAAAAGAGGCTGTTGAAGCTGTAAAGATTGTAAAGCAATTAGGATAAAATGATTACTTTTACTAAAACCTCAAAATAATTAATGAATTTAGATTTTATCGATTTTTCGTTTCTTGACATACTAGATATTATTTTAGTAGCAGTATTGCTTTATTATATTTATAAATTATTAAAAGGAACAGTAGCTATTAATATTGTTGTAGGAATTGCGTTAATATTTTTAATCTGGAAAATAACACAAGCGCTTCATATGGAAATGTTAAGTGGTATTCTTGGGTATTTACTTTCAGGTGGTGTTATTGCTTTACTTATTGTATTTCAACAAGAAATTAGAAAGTTTTTATTAATGATAGGAACCACTAATTTTTCAACTCAAAGAAGTTTTTTAAATCAATTAAAATTTTTAAAAACTGAAATTAATTCTGAAACAGATGTAGAAAAAATTTTAAAGGCTTGTAAAAGTATGTCTAAAACTAGAACAGGTGCTCTATTGGTAATTGAAAAAACTAATAATCTTGATTTTTTAATAAATACGGGGGATAAAATGAATGCTTTGGTAAACGAAGCAATTTTAGAAAGTATTTTTTATAAAAATAGTCCACTACATGATGGCGCAACTGTAATTCGTGATAATTTTATTATTGCTACCCGTGTAGTTTTACCTATTTCAAGTAGTACAAAAATACCTTCTCGTTTTGGCTTAAGGCATAGAGCTGCTATTGGAGTAACAGAAAAAACAGATGCTATTTGCTTATTGGTGTCTGAAGAAACCGGAGAGATATCATATATAAATAATGGTGAATTTGTGTTTTATAAAACTCAAGAAGATTTGTTTTTAAGACTTCAAAAAGATTTAACAACGTAAGTGTTTTGTAAACGTATTTAAAAAATAAAAATTAGAAGTTACTCATAAAAAAAAGCTCGCAATTGCGAGCTTTTTAACTTTTATAAGAAATCTAAAATTATTTAGCTGGAGCCATTTTAGATTGGATAGCGCTCATTACTGAGTTAAATTTCTTTGTTCCTTCAGCATCTAAAGTAGCAACGATTTCTTTTCCTTTAGCAGCTAATTCAACTCCTTTTTTTGCTAATTCAGTATTTTTTAATACATCACCTTTAGCATCAATATAGTTTTTAGCATACTCAGCATAAGATTTTAAATATTCACCTACTTTAGGATCTTCAAATTCAGGAATAGTTACTCCTTCAAAAGCAGTTTCTACAGCTTCTGTAGCTTCATCAGCGGCAGCTTCAACTTCTTCAACAGCTTCAGTAGTTTCTTCAGTAGCAGTTTCTACAGCTTCAATAGTAGTTTCTTTGGCGTCTTTAGCCTCATTTTTACAAGAAGTTGCTAATAAAGCACCAGCAACGCACATAGTTAAAATTACTTTTTTCATTGTTTTACGTTTTTTTAATTAATAGATTGATTAAGACAAATGTATTCTTTTAACAAATCTAAACAAATTTAAATGTTAAATAATTTCAGTACTAAATTGCTTCTCATACAAGTTTTTATAATAACCATCATTTTTTTGTAGTAACTGGTTATGATTGCCTTGCTCAACAATTACACCTTTATCCATAACGATAATAGTATCGGCTTTTTTTATAGTAGCTAATCGATGTGCAATTACTATAGAGGTTCTACCTTTTGTAATTTCATCGGTAGCATGTTGAATCATTTGTTCTGAATGTGTATCTACAGACGATGTAGCTTCATCTAAAATAAGGATGCTTGGAGCACTAACATAAGCACGTAAAAAAGCAATTAATTGCCGCTGGCCAGAAGAAAGCATTCCGCCACGTTCTTTAACATTGTATGAATAGTTATTTGGTAAGCTCATGATAAAATCATGAATACCAATTTGTTTGGCAGCATTTTTTACATCATCAAGAGAAATATCTTTGTTTTTTAAAGAAATATTATTGAAAATAGTGTCAGAAAATAAAAATACATCTTGTAAAACTACTGCAACTTTTTCACGCAGCGCATTAATTTCATAATCTTCAACAAGAACATCATCAAGATAAATAGCACCACTATCTATTTCATAAAAACGATTTATTAAATTTATAATTGTCGATTTTCCTGCACCTGTAGCACCAACAATGGCAATAGTTTCTCCTTTTTTAACATTAAAGCTGATGCCTTTTAAAACCTCTTCATCTTTAATGTAGCTAAAGCGTACATCTTTAAAACGAATGTTTCCTTGTAGTGTTTCGGTAGTAATTGTTCCGCACTTTGTAATAGAGCTTTCGGTGTCAATCACATTAAAAACTCTTTCTCCGGCTACAATTCCCATTTGTAGTTGGTTGAATTTATCTGCAATTTGACGAAGTGGTCTAAATAGCATTTGAGACATTTTTATAAATCCAATAATTGCACCAACAGAAACGGCGCTGTCCTCAACAACTTGAAGTCCGCCATACCAAACAATTAATCCGATAGCTATGGATGATAATATTTCTGCAATTGGAAAAAAGATTGAATAATACCAAACCGTTTTTACATGTGCCTTTTTATGTTTTTCGTTGATACCAACAAAATTTTGATATTCAATTTTTTCACGGTTAAAGAGTTGCACAATTTTCATTCCCGTTACCCTTTCTTGAACAAAACCATTAAGATTTGCTACTTGATTACGTACATCTTGAAAAGTAGATTTTATAGCTATTTGAAAAATCTTTGTAGCATAAATTAAAACAGGTAAGGTTGCCAATGCAATAATTGCTAACTTCCAATTAACGTAAAGCATTACTATTATTACAATGATCATTTTTAAAACATCACTTATAATCATAAAAACACCCTGTGTAAAAAAATTAGCAATTGTTTCGATGTCAGATACAACTCTGGTAACTAATTTACCTACAGATGAGTTGTTAAAATAACTCATTTTAAAAGTTATGATTTTTCTGAATGTTTTGGCTCTAATATCTCTAATAATATGTTGGCCAACCCAATTTGCATTGTAAATAAAACTAAACTGAAACAATACTTGTGCTAATAAAACAGCAAGCATTGCTATGGTAAAGTATAGTAACCTTGTTAAGTCTTTATATGCTACAAAATCATCAATAGCTTCCATTAAAATAATAGGGCTTAATACTGCAAAAACAGCTAAAAGTATTGTTGATGTTGCTGCTACAATAAAACGTGTACGGTATAGTTTTGCAAAACTCATAAGTCTTACAAAAATTTTAATGTCAAATGCTTTTCCTGTTGTTTTACTCACTATATATAATTGTATTCTACTTTTGTTAAAAATAATCCTTTTGCAGGTACAGAGGTTCCTGCCTTACTTCTGTTTTTACTTTCTATAATTTTTTTAAAATCTTCAATAGTCGTTTTACCAATTCCAATATCTATTAATGTGCCTACAATTGCTCTTACCATGTTTCTTAAAAAACGATTTGCGCTAATATGAAAAGTTAATTCGTTGCCATTTAAAACCCACAAAGCGTTTGTAACATCGCAATTAAAAGTGTGAACACCTGTTTTTACTTTCGAAAAACATTCAAAATCTTCATATTCATATAAAATTGCAGCAGCCTGATTCATTAAATCAATGTTTAATTGTTGATTGTATAATTGCCAAGCAGTGTCTAATGAAAACGGATTTCTGCCAAGCCAAATTTTATACTCATAACTTCTGCTAGTAGCATCAAAACGAACATGTGCATCATCGTGCACTAATTTGGTATTATATATTACAATATCATCAGGTAAAAGTGCATTTAATCTAAAGGCAAAATTTTCAGCTAAAACAATATCGGTATCAAAATGAGCAAACATTTGCGATGCATGCACACCTGCATCTGTTCTGCCAGCGCCGGTAATAATTATGTTTTGCCTTAAAACAGTACTAATAGCATTGTTTATTTTTTCTTGTACAGAAATTGCATCAGGTTGTATTTGCCAACCATGATAGTTTTTCCCTTTATACGCTAGTTCAATAAAATACCTCAAAAAACAATGAAATTTAAAAGAGCTAAATTATGAAATATTAGACTGAGTTGTTGTGGCTATTTAAAGAAATATAGTCTATTTCTTTATAATGAAGAATAGGTAGGTTGTTAACATTTAATTTGTAAACAAAGGTTAATATCAAACCTTTTAATGCGTTATATGTTTATGGCTTGTTAAAATGTGATAAATAGAAGTCCTCTATTAGTAAAATTATAATAGGTTTATAATTATATATTAAGGATCTATTTTTTATGCACTATTTATTAGTTTTGTACTAATGAAAAAGATACTCTTACTTTCTGATACGCATAGTTATATTGATGATCAAATATTAAAGTTTGTAAAACAAGCTGATGAGGTTTGGCATGCTGGCGATATAGGAGATTTAAATGTTACGGATACTTTGAAGAAACACAAGCCTTTACGTGCTGTTTATGGTAATATTGATGATAATGATGCGAGAGCAGAATTTCCTTTAGATAGTAAATTTACTGTTGAAGGTGTTGCTGTTTGGATTACGCATATAGGTGGGTATCCGAACGCATATAAACCGAGAGTAAGAGAAGCGCTAAGAGTTGATGCACCCAAAATTTTTATAAGCGGGCATTCGCATATTTTAAAGGTGCAATACGATCAGAAATTTAAGTTACTACACTTAAATCCTGGCGCTGCAGGTAAGCATGGTTTTCATAAAGTAAGAACAATGCTCCGTTTTGAGTTGCATGCTGGTGAAATTACAAATATGGAAGTTATAGAGTTAGCTCACCGATGAAAATTGAAATGGTTTTTGCTGCTGGATAGGTATGATTATAGAAACTTTAGTTCCTTTGTTACTTTCTGAATTAATAGTGAATTTACCATTCATCATCTTAATTCTTGCTTCTATTTGATTTAGCCCGATACCATTATTTTTAAAAGAAGAAGATGAGGTTGAAAATCCAACCCCATCATCGTTAACAAGAACAGTTAGTTGATTCTTCTCTTGTTTTATAATTATTTGTGCATAAGTAGCTTTACTGTGTTTTAAAATATTGTTAACAAGCTCTTGAATGATATTAAATACTTTTATTTCAAATTCTTGATTATATCTGTTGATGTTTAAAGCGCTAACTTTAAATGTTAATTCGCTGTTAGAAAATTTTTTAGCAATATCTTTTAAAGCATATTCCAAACCGAATTTCAGTAATATAGAAGAGATAAGGTTGTGTGATAGGTCTCTTACTTTTTGCGAAGCTTCTAGTATGATAGCTTGTGTTTTTTCTATCTCTAAAGGAGTTACTCCGTTAATTTGTTTTTTTGTAGCACTTAAATGCATGTTTGCAGACGATAGTAATGCACTAACGTTATCATGCAAAGTTTCCGCAATTTGTTTTCGTTCTGACTCTTTACCGTCTATCGTAGCATTCAATATTTTTGTTTGAGCATCTGATTTTATTTTTTCGATACTCTGCTGTTGTTTTAAGCTATTTTCAGATAGTTTTAATTGCAAATTGTCTTTGCGCAGCTTATAATTATACACTAATCCTCCAGAAATAACAATCACTAATAAACTTAAAGCGCCAAAGAGTAATGTTGTTGACTCTTCTTTTGTTTTAATCAGTTTTGTCTTTGCTTTTATTAAAGCTACTTTTTGTTTCTCTAGATTTTCTTTGTGGTTTAAGGTTACTTTTTCAATTATTTCTCTTATTTCTTTCTCTCTTTGATTATCTTCTATTTCATATGATAATTCTTGATAATCATATGCTTTATAATCTTTAAGGTTTCTCATAGCCCACGCAAGGTTGTAGTATAAGTTTGCTTTGGTTTTAATGGCTTTTTGACTATTATTTTTTTCTATTAATTTAATGCCATTTATGTATATATTCTTTGCTCTTTTAAACTTATTTAAAGACATATATATGTTTCCTAAGTTGTTTAGGGAGCTAGATAAATTTATTTTATCTCTATTGGCTTTATGTATACCTACAGCTTTTAAAGCATATTCTTCCGCTTTTTTATATTGTTTGTCTTTTTGGAATATTGCAGAAAGATTGTAATAAGAAATGGCTTTGTATTTAGAAATTGTTTTAGAGAGGGGGGGTAAATTCTCTAGTTTTTTATAGTAATATATAGCTGAATCTTTAAAGTTGGGTGTAACAAGATTGATTTTTTTAGAATTATAAGTGTATTTTTTTTGAAATAGACTACCAATTTGTAAATAAGTTTTACTTAAAGAGCTATAAATTGAATCGTTTTTGTTTTTTGAAATTTCAAAAGAATACTTATTTTTTTCTAGCAAAGGAGATAAAGCTGTTTTATAAAAACTTATTGATTTATCATAGCTGTTGGTTTTGTAGTAGATATCCGCGATTAAAATAGAAACTAAATGAAAGTAATGCGGGTTTACTTCTTTTTTGCACTTTTCGTATATTGGTAAAGCTATTTCTAAAGCATCTATGTATTTAGAGTTTTTATAAAGTGTATAAGCTTCATTGTATTGGTTTTTTATAGAAGGGAAATTCACCTGCTCTCCCTCTTTATTTTGAAAATATAATAAATTAAATTCAAAGGTTCTTTTTTCGGTTTCTATTTTGTTAGAGAATAGTGAGTTGTTTGAATTTAAAAATATAAAAAAGAAAATAAGTATGTAGTTTTTTTTTTTCTGCATTATAACAATGTTTATATTATATCCGCACCGCCAATTATTACTCTAGGCTTTTCTCTTATATATTCAGAAGTTACAGAGCTTTTAGAACTCATTATCATATGATTTACAAAATCTAATTTAATTAAATTAGTTGTATTCATCTCTAATTGTCTCGAAAATTCCTTTTGCTTCGATTTTCCGGTAGCTAAATGTACTTCGTATGTTTCTATTTCTTCATTATAAACGAATTCTGTAGTAACGTTGTTGTTAACTGTAAAGTTAAGCGTAAAAGTACCATCTTCATTTTTTGTAATACTATAAGAATTTAAAAATTCGGTAACACCGCCTTTATAAAATTTAATGTCTTCATCTTCAATAGCTATTTGTGTACGATTACCTTTATTAGCATCTAAAAAACCGATTTTTAATTGATCTTCTTCAACTTTATAATTATTACTATATGTTCTAGCGGTCTTACGATTTGTTTCAGATAAGATAATATCGTTAGAATTGTCAATGTTTTTAACAGTAGTTACATCGGTATTTTCTGTAGTATTAAAATCTATAGAATAAGCTCCGTTTGCATCTCTTTTTAATGTGTATGATTGTAATAGGTTTTCAGGAGTAGTATCAATAACTTCATCTTTATTAGATGAACATGAAGCAAATACTAGGCTAAATACTAATGAGAAAAGAGTTAATTTTTTCATGATTTTAAATTTTAATTGTTTTAAAAGGATTAAAAAAATAGCGATGCAATTAAAATAAGTGAATTCCAATTGGCATTTAATTTTAGGGGTAAAGAGAACAAGATAAAAGGTCTTCTATTTTATGCTACTACTAACACTTACATCGCTATAAATTATTATTTCATATTTTTATTAAGTAGTTGTTAGCGATGTACTATTGATAAAGTATAGATTTCGGGGGACATTTTCTTTGTTACAGGGGATTAAAGAAAACATTTTGAAGGGTTTCTATACTATATCATTTCTTACAGCGTACATCGCTAAACCTACTACGTTTTTTACTTTTAATTTTTTATATAAACTTCTACGGTATGTTTCAACCGTTTTGATGCTAACCAAAAGGTGTTCTGCTATTTCAGTAGAGTTTTTCTCTTCGGCTATTAACTTTAAAACTTCAACTTCTCGCTCTGTTAAATTACCAAACCTTAAACCTTCCTCTTTTATTTTAGCTTCTGTTACATATAGTTCTAATAAACTACTTTTTATATCATCACTAAAATATTGTTCACCATTGTAAACGCTTCTTACAGCATTAATAATGTGGTCACTAGCGCAGGCTTTATCTATAAATCCGTTTGCTCCTAATCTTATTATTTCTTGCACTAGTTTTGGATCGCTTAAACTAGATAATATAACTGTTTTAACTTTTTGTCTACGTTGCTTAAGAGCTTTTAAGACTTCAATACCATCCATTTCTGGCATGTTAATATCTAAAACCAATACATCAGCTTTGTTTTTAGCAGACCAATCTATTACTTGCTTTCCAGTTAAAGAATATCCTTCTATTTCAAAGTCGTCTTCAGTATTTAATAAGGCGATAACTCCATCTATTAAGATTTTATGGTCATCGGCTATATGAACTTTAATCTTCTGATTCATTGTTGTTACGTTTACAAATCTATAGTATAAATATAAAGTGTACAATACCCAATACCCCTATTTGTTGTCTAAGGGTTAACCCTAACGAAATAGGGTTACCCCTATTTTTGTTAACATTTCTTTAACATTTTAAGTGTGGTTGGGTAATTTTGATACGTGACAAAAATAGAAAACCGAGATATAAATCTCGGTTTTTTCGCACTAAATATACTAAGATGTTAGGTTTATCGTAATCTATCTACAGATTTTACAAGATCTTCATCCTTCTTAATGGCTTTATTTGCTAAAACTAACAGCAAAATAACAATGACAGGAAAAAACATCCCAATACCTTTCTCAGAAACTAAAGTTTCTCCAGATAATGTTTGTGACAGATATATCAATATTCCTAATAAAAAAAGGTTTATCAATATGTTTAAACGCCCTAATACAAATTGTAACTGCCTGTTTTTAAATAAAAACAAGGTTACAATAGATAATAAAGCTGAAGCAAAAAATAATAAAGGAGTTACTTTTTCTAAAAGAGAAGCTCCCGAAAACAAATCTATTATATATACAGGTAAGTTGTTAGAATTAGTCCAAAGACTAAATACAAACGTTAAGACTGCAGAAATAATTCCTGCGACTAATAAATAGATAGATTGTTTTCTTTGTATCATATTTTTTATTCGATAGCAAATGTAATATTTCTTTTTTTAAAAAGAAATATTACAAGTTAAAATATTTGTATATATTTGTCATGTTACTAACTACACCAATAGATAATTATATAGCCCCTATATAGTTATAACCAATATTAAACTTAAATACAACCACATCCTTTTTTCTTAAAGGATTAGATATAACTTAATTATTTTACGAATGTTCGAGATTTCGGAGTTAAAAGCTAAAAAACTAATAGATTTACAAACAATAGCAAAAACTATAGGTTTAACAAAAGTAAGTCAGTTAAAAAAATTAGATTTAGTTTATAAAATTTTAGATGCACAAGCTGAAACTAGTGCAAATTTAGCTAAACCTGTAGAGGAGAAGCCTAAAAGAAAAAGGATAGAAAAATCTGAAGAAACAAAACAACCAAAAGAAAAAGTTGTTAAAAAGATAGCTGCTAAAGCAGTGAAAAAAGAAACTCCTGTTGTTAATAAGGTTGAAGAGGTTAAAACTGATGTAAAAGATAAAGTATCAGAACAAAAAGAAGTTGTTGAGGTTAAAAAAACAGCTCCAAGACCAAGGCCAAGACCAAGAGCGGAAGTAGAAGCTAAGAAAAAAACAGCAAGTTCAGAGCAGCAAGCACCAAAAAAACAAGCAACACCAAGGCCAAGGGCACAGGTAGAGGCAAGCAAAAAGCCACAACATAAAAATCAGAATGTTAAAAAATCACATAATAAAAGTGGAAATAAGTATAGAGATCCTGATTTTGAGTTTGATGGAATTATAGAAAGTGAAGGAGTGTTAGAAATGATGCCAGATGGTTATGGATTCTTACGCTCGTCTGATTACAATTACTTATCATCACCTGATGATATTTATGTTTCGCAATCACAAATAAAATTATTCGGATTAAAAACCGGAGATACTGTTTTAGGTAATGTGCGTCCGCCAAAAGAAGGAGAAAAGTATTTTCCTTTAATTAGAGTATCAAAAATAAATGGATTAAACCCTAATATCGTTCGTGATCGTGTATCTTTTGAACACTTAACACCGTTGTTTTCTGAAGAGAAATTCAATTTAGCAGAAAGAGGAAGTTCATTATCTACAAGAATTATCGATATATTTTCTCCAATAGGTAAAGGGCAGCGTGGTATGATTGTATCACAGCCAAAAACTGGTAAAACAATGTTATTAAAGGATGTTGCCAATGCAATTGCAGCAAATCACCCTGAAGTATATCAAATTGTTTTATTAATTGATGAAAGACCAGAAGAGGTTACCGATATGAAGCGTAATGTGCGTGGAGAGGTAGTTGCATCTACTTTTGATGAGCCTGCAGATAAGCATGTTCGTGTTGCTAATATCGTTTTAGAAAAAGCAAAACGTTTGGTAGAATGTGGACACGATGTGGTAATTTTATTAGATTCAATTACCCGTTTAGCAAGAGCTTATAACACTGTTGCACCTGCTTCAGGTAAAATATTATCTGGTGGTATAGATGCAAATGCATTGCACAAACCAAAACGTTTCTTTGGTGCGGCTCGTAATATTGAAAATGGAGGTTCGTTAACAATTATTGCTACAGCACTTACGGAAACCGGTTCGAAAATGGATGAGGTAATCTTTGAGGAATTCAAAGGTACTGGTAACATGGAATTACAGTTAGATCGTAATATTTCTAATCGTAGAATTTATCCGGCTATTGATTTAATTAAATCAAGTACGCGTCGTGATGATTTACTATTAGATGACAAAACAGTACAACGTATGTGGGTGTTGCGTAAATACTTAGCAGACATGAACCCTGTTGAAGCAATGACATTTATTAATGACAGAATTAGAGTTTCTAAAAATAATGAAGAGTTTTTAATTTCTATGAACGGATAGTTCACCGAAATATAATTTATAAAAAAAATCCCGCTGCGAAGCGGGATTTTTCTATTTAGGAACAATAATTTGATGTAAAGGAACATCAAATTTATGAGTATCTTCTATTTTTTGTATGGGAGGGAAAAAATTAAGACCAATCGTTTTGATATCTTTTCTGCAAGCGGCTAGAAATCGATCATAAAATCCTTTTCCGTAGCCAACTCGGTAGTTTTGTTTATCAGAAATTAGCATGGGCACAAATACCAAGTCGATTTTTGTTACCGCAACTTCTTCTGCTTTTATAGGTTCTGGAACTCCAAATTTATTTACAGCAATTTTAGTATCTTCTTTCAGGTAAAAATGAGAAAGTGAATCGTTTTTGAAGTTACATTGACTAACAATAATTTTTTTATCCTTTTTCCTGAAGAAATCAATAATTGGTTGTGTATCTATTTCATTAAACTTCCGCATCGATAAAAACAAATGAACATTATTGATGTCATTAAAATCTAAATCGAAAATTTGCTGATATAAACTTTCTTCAAGTTTTGTTTTTTCAACATCAGTTAACTCTTTTCTCTTTTGTTTGTATAATTTTCTAAGATCTGATTTTAGCATTTTACATCGATTTTAGTTCTTCTTGCAGTTTTTTTGTTAAGCCTTTTACAATTAAATCATAAGAATGATCGATTAACTCAAAAGCAAAATCGTCCGAAACATCGTTATTTAAAGTAACCGTATTCCAATGTTTTTTATTCATATGCCAACCAGGGTTTATACTTTTATATTCACCTCGAAGCTCTAAAGATTTATCAGGGTCGCACTTTAAATTCACCTTAGTTTCCCCTTTCTCCCAACTATCCAATCCTGTTAAAGCAAACATTTTATTCATTACTTTAAAAACGAGTGTAACCTCATCAAAAGGAAAATGTTCTGTAACCCCTTTTTTAGCAATGCAATAATCTCGAAGTTGTTCTATATGCATTATTTTGATGTTTTTTTAGGTGATTCAGGTATTTCTAGTGTAGAGAAATCTAGTTTCCATCCAATTGTTTCTACAAGGTTTTGCATTAAAGAAATAGCTTCTAAAGCTTCTTTGTTTGCAGTTTGCATTAAGTTGCTTTCAGGTATTTTTTGTAAAATATGCTCTTTAGCCTCTTTGTTTACTGTTGTTAAATCATTTGAACTAAACTTGTTTAATAATCCGTTTTGAATGTCGTAAAAACGCAGGTTAGGTTCAACCGAAAAAACTTCTGGCTCTGGAAATTCAGATAATACTAATATTTTTTTCTTAGTATCAGTATGCATTTTAATTTTTCTAAAATCAAAACCAATATGTACTTTTGCATTAATTAAAATTATAGCTTTTTTCTTACTAGTAAATAAGCCTAAAAACTTCTCTTTAGAATTTTCGTGATGATAAATTTCTGCAAATTCTCCTTCGATAGTGATTAATTTAGATACCTTTTTAATTTTATCAAGTAAGATAACCGATTGCTTCTCAGTTAAACTTTTTTTAGTTACTGATGAGAATTTTTGAAAAATAAAATAAGAGCCAACTGCTCCGCCTATTAAGCCTAAAAAAAGTAATTCCATAAATACGAATTTACGTAAAATATGGTAGCAAATAAAAAGGCTTAAGATTTTTCTTAAGCCTTTTGTTAAAGAATGTAAAAGCTATCTAATTAATAGATACCTATATAAAATGAATCTGCTCCGTTATCAAGTTCGGCACCTTTTGTATAACCGTTAGGTGAAGTGCTTTTAGGGTCGAAACTATATATGTTTCCTTTCTCGCCAAGAGGAGCAATGGCCATATGAAATTTACCATCTTTACCTAAAACACCAGATTGATAATACCACATCCATAAGTTGCTAGGTACATTTAGTTTTACAGCGGTTTTGTTATATAAATCAATTCTTGTAACGCCCCAAGGAGTTGTTTTATCGCTACCACTTCCTATCGAAGCATCATAATAGGGCGCATAAGCAATACCGTTACCAACATAATACCATCCGTTAGCACCAACTTGTGTCATTCCTAATGCAGTTGACAAATCTAATTGATATGTGTCATCATAGGTTCCGTTTGTTATGCGGACCAATTTTGCAGGGTTAGAGGTTAAGTGATAAATATCTCCTTTTTCATCTACGTGGTATACAGGAGCTCTGTAACCATAAGTAGATCCTTTGGCAACTTCAGACTCTAGTAATACAGGGTTTTTTAAAGAAGGATAATCTACAACTAACGTAGTAGCTTTATATTCATCTGTTCTAATATTTTCATCAGTATTTGGATCATAACCTCTTTTGGCTACCCCGTAATATGCTTTTCCGTTTTGAATTGTTGGATTGTCAATCCTCCAAATATGTAAACCATCTGCTGTTTTGGGTATTGCTACTTCTTCTTTTTCCGCTAAAGACAAATCTGCAAGTTCAATTCTCTGTAAAATTGCTTTGGCATCTGTATGTGTATATACGTCATCTTTATATATTTTTTCGGTATTAATGGCGTGTACTAAAGCATCATTTTCGCTAAGAACTTTCCATCTTGGGTAAGCGGTTCCCATGGCTACTTGAACACTTGTTTCCTCTAGTTGAGTGTAATTTGATGCTCCGTTTATTTCATATTTATAAAGTATACCACCACCATAACTAAGGTTGTATAAAAATTTTCCAGAAGGAGTACCGTAAATTCTTGCCGTACGTACCGAAGGAACTTCAAAACCTTTACCTTTAAAAGAAATAGAGCCCTCATTTAATTCAGGAAAAGCCTGAACGAAAGTAGCAGAATTACCCGTAGATCCTACTCCAAAAGCTACATTGTAAAATTCTTGAGTACCTGTAGGGGTTTTATCTTCGATAGTATCATTTGATTCGCAACTTATAAACAAGCTAGTTGCAAAGGCAGTTGTTAATAGCAATGATTTGCTTATTGATTTTAAATTTGTTTTCATAATTGTAATTTATATTTAGATTTAAAATTTGATTAAAATATTGGTCTATACGTAAGTTTTAAATAAAATGACCTGCCTGGTTTTTGCATAGCCCAGTTATCAAAAACTTGTTTGTCGGTGATGTTTTTAGCATTAAAACTTAAGGATGTTTTGTTGTTTGGAGCTGTGTATGAAATACCTAAATCATGTAGTGTTTGTGTTGGTATGTAGGCTTTTCCTTTGCTTGCTAAGCTTTCCCAATTTCTATAGAACCGATGTGTATATCCGAAATTGTAATTAAAAGAGAGTTTTGAGTTTTTCTTTATAAAATCATTGAATTTGTACTCTACATAAGTATTTGCTGTTAAATACGGAGCGTTTCTTAATCGGTCTTTATAATAAATATATTCTGATCCAAACTCATCATACCTTAAGTTATAACGGGCATTAAAATTAGAAAAATTAGAAGTGATAAATAAGTGATTGTTATAGTTGTATTTTAACTCAATATCATAACCGGTACTTTTTACTTTACCTAAATTTTCAAAGCCATAGGTATCAGAAATACTTCCGCTAATTCCTCTTGTAATCAGGTTTTTTATATCTCTTATAAAGAAATTTGTTTCAATATTAAAATGATGTTTTTTTGTAGTATAAGTTCCTAAAAGAAATCCTAAATTATAATTCGTACTTGTTTCTGGCAAAAGGGTATAAGTTGGTTGAATATTATCACTACTATTTCCTAATAATTCTGAAATACCAGGCATTCGTAATGCTTTTTCGGCAGAAGTTAATAGGGTTATTTTTGGGGTTATAGCAAACGAAATAGCTGCTCCGTAACCATTGTGACTAATGTCTTTTTTATAAGTAGTAGCAACAATTTCTTGTCCTACCTTTTTAGGGTCAGATAGTTTTACATCTTGTTTGTAATGTTTATAAAAAAGGTTTGTTTTTAATTTTTTTGTAAAAAAATTACTTTCATAAGAGTAGCTAGTTATTTGCTTGGTAAGATATCTTGTATCTGTTAAATCTCTTTCTGTCTGTGGACGAAGTGGATCGTCAATATCTCTTGTAAATCTGTTATAAAAGTAATGTAGCCCTATTTTATGCTGAGGATGTAGTTGGTAGTAAAGCCCTGTTCTATTGGCGATATTAATTTCTTCGTTTTTCGCTAATGTTGCTTCTCCTGCTTCTCCGCCATTACTGTGCCAATTAACAGGGTCGCCATTATTATCTCTTATGATTTTTCCTAGCCAATTATACATATAAGGAACGGTGTCAATTACGGTACGATTTGTATGAGAAAAAGAGGTAAAGGTGTTAAGAGATAAACCATCGATAACGATATCCTTTTTTCGGTATTTAAAAGATAGCATCTTACTAGTACGTTTGCTTTTTCTATTACCATATACAATATCCATAACAGGGCCTGTTTGTATATCATTTTCCATGTCAGAGATTATAAAACCTAAAGTAATTTCATCAGCCCATTTTATTGAAGTATAACCTATATTTGTTTTTATTCCCTTAGATTTATATGTATCATGAAAACGTTCTGCTCTCACGTATTTTATTTTTCCTGTATTTGGGTTTATAACATAAACATTATCGCCCCAAACCTCATAATTATTATCTGTACTATTTAAAAAAGTTGAAACATCTATATTGAATTTTGTTACTGGGTTTCTGTAACCACCATCAATATTAACTTGATGTGTATTAAAAGATCCATATGAATATGATGCGCTAAGATGCGTACCAATACTTTTTTTAAGAATAATGTTAATACCCCCACCCAAAGCATCTTCTGTTAACTCGGCAGGTAAAACACCTTTGTAGGTTTCAATGCGTTCTATCATTGCGGGAGGAATACTTGACAAAGAAAATGACTCACCGTAATTTCGAATCGGAATTCCATCAATAAAAACTCGAACAGAATTACCGCTTAAACCATTAAGGTTTAAATGTGTGTGAGAACCAAGTCCTCCACTTTGTCTTATTTTAACGCCTGCTGTTCTACCTAAAATCTCGGTTGATTGTAGGTTTTGAATAGCTAACTTTTGAGTATTCGCTATAGCAACCGAAAATCCTTTTTCTTTAATAATTTTCCCTTTAGACTTACTCGTTATAATGATATTATCTAACGTGGTGCTTTCGTTGTTTTCTAAAAAAATAGTTAAATGATCTGATTTTTTAGTTAAATCTACCTCTACTGTAATTCCATTTGTTTCGTAGGCTTTAATAAAAACAGTGTATTTCCCATCAGGAATATCAGAGAACATAAAATTTCCGTTCTCATCTGTATAGGTGCTTTTACTTATTTGTTTAATGTAAACCAAAGCTAGTTCAGCCGGTGCACCATTTTTATAGACTACTTTACCAGATAGGCTTTTTAACGAAGTCTCTTTTGGTATTTTACTGTAACAGTTAAAACTTATTAGTAGGGATATTGATAATAAATATAAAGCTTTCAAAATTTATTTAGATTAAATTTAAATAATGAGGCAAATATAATTATTGTTTTTATTTAGATTGTTTAAAAATAAAATATTTTTGATTTATTTTCTATATTATAGTTCGTAGGTTAGAAAAAATAAAATAATGTACTTAAATACAGTAGGATATCTAAATGAAATAGAGATGAAGATTTATCGTTGTTTCTGCTGAAAAGGAGGTGAGTTTTTAGAATAGCTATAAAAACAAAATAATTATTCTTATTTAAGGCAGAAAATATCCTTAATTTATAAAATAACGTAGATTAATTTGTTAAAGTAGGGTAGTTTTTATAAAACAAAAAAGACTTAAGATTTCTCTTAAGTCTTTATAGTCGGGGTGGCAGGATTGTAACTACCACTCTAATGTCTTTAATTATCAATTAGTTACAAGTTGTTTCCTTTTTGAGGTAACCGAATAGGTAACTTTAATGATATGAACTTTCGTTTTGAATTGCTTTATACAAAAGAGGTAAAAATATAAAAACCTTATACATACAAAGCAACATAAATTTACGCAAATTTTATGATTTATGGAAGTGATTTTATAACTAATTAATATACAGATTAATGATTTCAATTTCTATTCCAGAATATTCTGAAAAATCATTGATAGTAACAAATTGATGAGGTTCTTTGTCTAAAAAGTTCTTGATATCATTTAATAACTTGCGTCCATAACGTTCACTACGCCCTGTGATGCGCTGAATGTCTTTTGGGTATATACAAGCTCTTTTCTGATTCATAATACTCTATCTATACTTTATCAATACTTAAAACAGACTTAATATTTTTATGATGATGTTGATAATGCGTTGTTAAAATGTTGTGAACACTTTCGTGTTATCAATATTTTAATGACGTTTTTGGAGTTATCGGAACGAACATCCAAAAACGGATTTCGTTTTTTTATTGACTGCCATAAAGTTACGTGATTTGAAATGTTAATCACAAAAAAAAGTAAAAATTATGGCAAAACAAACTGGAATTATTAAGCTAAAAGGAACTATCGGAGGTATTTCTTTTTACAAAACAAGCGATGGACATCTTGCTCGTGAAAAAGGTGGTGTAGACAAAAGTAGAATTCAAAATGACCCAGCGTTTCAAAGAACGCGAGAAAATGGTTCTGAATTTGGTAGAGCAGGTAAAGGTGGAAAAGTATTGCGAAATGCGATTCGTGTGCTTTTACAAAATGCAAAAGACAAAAGAGTGGTTTCTCGTTTAACAAAAATTTTAGTAGCCGTTACTAAAACCGATATTGTTAATGAAAGAGGACAGAGAACTTTACAGGATGGTAATTTAAACCTTTTAGAAGCGTTTGAATTTAATTTGAAAGGAAAGTTAGGAGCAACTCTGTTTGCTCCGTTTGTTAAAGCTTTTGATAGAGTTTCTGGAGATACAACTTTAAATTTAGCTGCTTTTTCACCAACAGTTAGAATTGCAGCTCCTGCAGGAACGACACATTTTAAAATTGTAATGGGAGCATCAGAATTAGATTTCGTAAATGAAACCTCAACTTTTGAAAATGATGAAACTGCAATTTTACCTTACACAGTTGCAGATACAGCTGCAATTGCATTAACAGCTTCTATAACTGCTAATTCTACATTACCAGTAGTACAGGTTTTAGGAGTAGAGTTCTACCAAGAGGTAAATGGACAAATGTATTCTTTGAAAAATGGTACTTATAACGCATTATCTGTAACGATTATTGATAAACCTTAACAATGGAGTTAATACTTCAAAGAGCATATTTTAAAGAGGGTACTAATGGTACTCTCTTTAATTCTGATAAATTCCTTTGTCATACCATTGAATTGCCCTGGAGAAATAACAAAAGAAATATCTCTTGTATACCAGAAGGGCAATATGAAATTCTACCAAGATTTTCAAAACGATTTCAATATCATTTGATTTTGAAAAATGTGAAAGGTAGAAGCTTTATTTTATTTCATCCTGCAAATGATGTTAAAAGAGATTTAGAGGGCTGTATTGCTCCTGTAACCTATTTAAATGGTATTGGTAGAGGTGTATATTCCAGAAATGCTATGCAGAAATTATTGTCATTAGTGTATCAAGCTAAAGACCGAAAAGAAAAAATTGTATTAATCATTAAATCACAGAATTATGAAAATTATAGAACGTTATAAAAAACCAACACCGAAATTCTTTCGAGTGTTAAGAAACATTGGTATAGCCTTAGCCACTGCAGGAGGTGCAATTATTGCAGCTCCAATAAGTATTCCTGCAACAATAATAACAATTGCTACTTATATGACAGTTGCAGGAACTGTTGCAACTGCTGTTAGTCAAGCTGTAGTTTCTAATGAAAAAAAGGATGACTAAAAATATGTTTCAGAACGATATTCAAATAAAGTCAGGTGTTGTTGGGGGAACATT
>CAXHZZ010000020.1:0-32986 GCA_964021635.1 uncultured Tenacibaculum sp. | reverse complement strand
ACGCCAAAGTTTTTAAATATAACACAAAAATAGTATTTATAACATTGCGAACAAATCTAACTTACATACTTTTAATTTGCTATCTTTTTTGTTTTCAAATAAGTGTAGCTCAAGATTTTGATAAAAAAGGAATTCCTGCTCAAAAATCTAAAAAAAAGCCAATTTTAAATATCTCTAAAGATAGCTTAATTGATTTAAAAAAAGGGGATGCTTTAAAGTTAAAAAACGACTCAATTGTAAATGATTCTATCAAGCCTAAAGAGGTTATTGATGGAATTATTACACACAATGCCGAAGATTATACAATCCAAAATGCAAAAAACAAAACGGTAACCTTATACAATAAAGCGCAAGTAACCTATACGGATATTGATTTAAAAGCAGGTATAATTGTTTTAGATTACAAAAACAATACTGTTTACGCAAAAGGAATAAAAGATAGTTTAGGTTATCATCAAAGACCGGTTTTTAAACAAGGGAGTCAAGAATCTGAGCAAGACTCCATTTTATTCAACTTTAAAACTAAAAAAGCACTAGTTTACGGTGTAAAAACGGTACAAGGTGAAATTATAACCTATGCTCAAAAAACAAAACGCGTAAATGATTCTACTATTTACATGCGAAGACTCAGGTTTACAACTTCAAAAAAGAAAATTCCAGATTATTATATTCAAACTAGTAAAGCGAAACTAGTACCTGGAAAAAAAATAATTGTAGGTGGTAGTAATTTAGTTTTAGCAGATGTTCCTACACCTGTATATTTACCTTTCGCTTATTTTCCTATGACCAATGAAAGAACTTCTGGTTTTATTATTCCTTCATATGGTGACAGTAATAGCCAAGGTTTCTTTTTACAAAATGGTGGATATTATTTTGCTTTAAGTGATTATTTTGATTTAACTGTTTTAGGAGATCTTTATACAAACGGTAGTTGGGGATTAAGGGCTGATTCTAATTATTATGTTCGTTATAAGTTTAGCGGTAATTTTAGCATCCGTTATGAAAATATAATTCAAGGAATTAGAGGGTTAAGTAACTATAGTAAATCATCTAACTTTAATCTTCGTTGGAGCCATAGCCAAGACACAAAATCGAGTCCAAACTCTCGTTTTTCTGCTTCTGTTAACCTAGGAAGTAGTACTTATTATAGGCAATCATTAAATGAATTTAACAACTCTCAGTTTTTAACAAACACTTTAAGTTCATCTATTTCGTATTACAAAAAATTTGTTGGTACTCCTTTTAATATAAATGTAACGGCAACACATTCGCAAAACACCAATACCGAACAAATAACAATGACGCTTCCATCTTTACAGTTAAATATGGATCGTATTTACCCTTTTGCTGGCAAGAATGGAGTTAAAACAAACCCCATTCAGAAAATAGGCTTAAACTATACTATGCAAGGTCAGTACCAAATAAACACTACTGATGATGAGTTTTTTACTGATAAAATGTTTCGAACTGCGAAAAAAGGAATTCAACATCGTTTTAGCACAAACACTAACTTAAAAGCTTTTAAATATTTTACATTATCACCTAGTGTAAACTATAAAGATATTTGGTACTTTGATAAAATTAATAAAAAATATGATCCTACTCTTACAAATTCAAGTGGTAATTTAGGTGCTGTTGTAAATGATACTATTAGTGGTTTTAACCGTTTTAATGAATATAATTTAGGAGTTTCTCTATCTACAAATATTTACGGAACTTTTAACTTTAAAAAAGGAAGGTTAAAAGCCATAAGACATACTATTAGACCCTCTATATCTTATGGGTATAGACCTAATTTTGCAGAAAATTACGATTTACAAGTACAACAAAGCTCAGATCCTACTGATTTGCTTACTTACTCTCCTTTTGAAGGAGGAATATATGGTAGACCTGGTAGTGGAGTATCAAACTCTATTGGTATTTCTGTTAACAACGTTCTAGAAGCTAAAGTTGCTCCAAAAGATCCTGATAGTGACGAAGAAGATAAAAAGGTAACCATTCTTAATAACTTAAACTTTAGTACTAGTTATAATATAGCAGCTGATAGTTTACGATGGAGCCCTGTTAGTGCAAATGCAGGAACACGTTTATTTAAAGATAAATTAGCTTTAAATGCCAATGCAAGATTCGACCCTTACCAGGTGAATAGCCAAGGGCAAAGAATAAATAAATTTAATGCTAATATCTTAAGACTTACAAACTTTGGCGTAACCGCCAACTACTCTTTATCTAGTAAAGATTTTGAAAAGAAGAAGGAAGGTGATGATAACGATTCTAAAAACTCTGGAAATGGTGCACAAGACACTCCAGATTTGTTTGGAGAAAACATGTCGCCTACAAATGGCTTTCCTAATAACCCAAACAACAAACAGGATAAAAGCGAAACGAAAGAAACAAAACTATACAGTGCTAAAATACCTTGGACGTTAAACTTAGCTTATGCTTTAAACTACTCTGATAACGGACTTACAAATAGCGTTGGTAGTAACTCGTTAATGTTTAGTGGAAATGTAGAACTAACACCCAAATGGAACGTTGGTTTTTCATCTGGTTACGATATTAAAGAAAATGCCTTTACCTACACAAGACTTACTTTTTCTAGGGATTTAGATAGCTGGCGTTTAAACTTTAACTGGACTCCTTTCGGAATAAACTCCTCTTATAATTTCTTTATCGGAGTAAAATCATCTGTTTTAAGTGACTTAAAATGGGATAAAAACAAGCCGCCAGATAGAGCTTTATTCTAAAAAAAAAGAATACTCTATTAATTTTTAAATTTATCCATAAATAAGATGAAAAAAACTATAACAACAAGTAAAGCTCCTGCTCCTATTGGGCCATACAACCAAGCTGTTTTAAGCGGAAATACAATATATACTTCTGGTCAGATTGCTTTAAATCCTGAGACAGGTGAATTAGTTATGGATTCTATTGAATCTGAAACAAAACAAGTTATGGAAAATATGAAGGAAGTTTTAGCTGCTGCTGAAATGACTTTTGAAAACGTCGTAAAATCGTCTATTTTTATTTCTGACATGCATAACTTTTCTAAAATAAACAGCGTGTATGCTACCTATTTTAATGAAGCTACTGCACCTGCTAGAGAAACTGTTGAAGTTGCCAATTTACCTAAATTTGTAAATGTAGAGATTAGTATGATTGCTGTTAAATAGAAGTTTTAACAGTTAGTTTATTTTAAAGTTCTACTAACTTTTAGGCGGTAATAATCACTCCGTACTTAAGTTCTTTTTCAGTAGGTTTTTCAAACCAAGTTTCCATAAAATCGAAATCTTCTTTACTTACTTCAAACTCGAATGTAGCTCTTTTTTCATCGTTTCTTTTTAAAACTCTTTTAAAACGTGTTTCTTTAGAAATATCTAAAAAGTGGATTTTAATTTCATAACCATTAGCCTCTGCAAATTGCCTAAATTTTTCTCTATGCTCAAACTTCGACAATCCTAAATCTAGAATACTATCTGTTTTTGAACTTTCTAACTGCTCAACTAATTCTAATATTACCTTTTCTGCCCTAACTATTCTTTCTAGAAACCACTCTAAACCATCTGTTGTTTTTTTATCAGCAAGAAAAAGCGTTTTATTCCATTTATCAATCGAAAAAACAACACCTTTTGTTTCTTTTTTTAGTTCAGCCGAATATGTTGTTTTTCCCGAACCAGTATTCCCTACTATTAGATGTATCATTTGGGTTTTCTTAAAGTTTTTAATTGTATTGATTATTCTAATTTCAAAATAGATTTACTATTTTAATAAGAATACTCTCTTTTCTTACAATGCCTTCATCAACAGCTCTGCCGTTGCTGGATTTGTTGCTAATGGAACATCATGTACATCACACAAACGCAATAACATAGTGATGTCTGGCTCGTGTGGATGTTTTTCATTCGGATCTCTAAAGAACAACACCATATTACATTTACCCTCAGCAACCCTTGCTGCTATTTGAGCATCACCACCAAAAGGGCCAGATAAGAACTTCGTTACTTTAAAACCTGCTTTTTCAGCTTTAGAACCTGTGGTTCCTGTTGATACTAATGATATGTTTTTTTGAAGTAAAATGGTTTTATGTTCATTTAAAAACTGAACCATTTCTGCCTTCATTCCGTCATGTGCTATAATTGCTATTTCCATCGTTTTAAAATTAACTAAAAATTCCCGCTATAAGCGGGAATTGATATTTTTTTATATTCTTTTTTATTATAAAGAGGCTGAATACTCTAATAAATCAACAATCTTCGTTGCATAACCATATTCGTTATCATACCAAGAAATAATTTTAAAGAAGTTTTCATTCAACTCTAAACTTGCATCCGCATCAACAACAGAGGTTCTTGTTTCAGACACAAAATCTTGAGAAACAACTTCATCTTCCGTGTAGCCTATAATACCTTTAAATTCATTTTCTGAAGCTGCTTTAAAAGTTGCCATAATTTCTTTTAATGACGTTGCTTTTTTCGTTTTAAAAGTTAAATCAACTAATGAAACGTCTGCTACAGGAACTCGTACTGCCATTCCTGTTAATTTACCATCCATAGACGGAATTACCTTTGTTACTGCTTTTGCTGCTCCGGTAGAAGTAGGTATAATGTTGTTTATTACAGAACGCCCTCTTCTCCATTTTTTATTTGGCCCATCAACAGTATTCTGAGTAGATGTTGCCGCATGAACAGTTGTCATTAATCCTTCCGTTAACCCGTAAGCATCATTAATAACTTTTATTAAAGGCGCCAAACAGTTTGTTGTACAAGAAGCATTAGAAACAATAAGTTCATCAGCTTTCATATCAGTATGATTTACACCCATCACATACATTTTAGCATCCTTTGATGGCGCTGAAATAATTACTTTTTTAGCACCTCCTTTTATATGCAACGCTGCTTTATCTTGATCTGTAAAAAAACCTGTTGATTCAATAATATACTCAGCCTCTACTTCATTCCATTTTAAATTTTCAGGATTTCTTTCAGCTGATACTCTAATAATTTGATCGTTTACAACTAGATTACCGTCTTTTACCATTACTTCACCATCAAAACGACCATGAACCGAATCATACTTTAACAAATAGGCTAAATACTCTACATCTAACAAATCATTAATGGCAACTACTTGCACATTGTTTTTTTTCATGGCAGAACGGAAAGCTAATCTACCTATTCTTCCAAATCCGTTAATTCCTACTTTTATCATCACTTAACTATTTAATATTCTTATTTAAACTTATGTTGTCATAATATCAGAGACTCTTAGCAACTCCATATCTATGTCATTATGACCTTTTATTGCTTTTTCTAAATTGGTAGCAACCACCACATTATTTTGTAAACCAACCATTAAGTTTGTTTGCCCGTCTAACAATAACTCAACTGCTTTTACACCTAACCTACTTGCTAAAACTCTATCGAAACACGTTGGCGATCCGCCTCTTTGCATATGACCTAAAACGGAAACCCTCACTTCATATTCTGGTAAGTTTTTTTCTACATAATCAGCAAGTTCAAAAACATTTCTACCAGTTTTATCTCCTTCAGACACCACTACAATACTTGACGACTTTCCTGTTCTTCTACTTTTTTTTAAAGACTCTAGCATTCTTTCTAGCCCTAAATCTTCTTCTGGAATTAGAATTTCTTCTGCTCCAGCTCCTACTCCGGCATTTAAAGCTATAAAACCTGCATCTCTTCCCATCACTTCCACAAAGAAAAGTCGGTTATGAGACGATGCCGTGTCTCTAATCTTATCTATTGCCTCAACTGCCGTGTTTAATGCAGTATCGTAGCCTATTGTATGCGTTGTTCCATAGATATCATTGTCTATCGTTCCTGGAATTCCTATTACCGGAAAGTTAAATTCTTTATTAAAAACCACTCCTCCTGTAAAAGAACCATCACCACCAATAACTACTAGCGCATCCACCTTGTTTTCTTTTAAACTTTCGTAAGCCTTCTTACGTCCTTCTTTCGTTATAAACTCTTTAGACCGTGCTGTTTTAAGTATCGTACCTCCTTTATTAATGATATTATTTACACTTCTCGCTGTAAACGGTACCAAATCCCCTTCAATTAAACCTTGGTAACCTCTATAGATTCCCATACACTCAGTGCGATAATATGCACAAGTCCTTACAACCGATCTGATTGCGGCATTCATTCCAGGAGAATCTCCTCCGGAAGTCATCACTGCTATTTTTTTTATTTTTCCCATAAGACGAACATCAAATTTAATGCTTTTAAGTCATTTTATATATAAATATACAAAATGATTTTTCATTTCAATTGAAATTTAACGTATCATAATATTTAACTACATTTAACTTTTTTAAATAAAAACTACATGACATTAACCGCACTTGATTATTCTATTATCGTCGGATTTTTTATCCTTTCATTGCTTATAGGCCTTTGGGCTTCTAAATCGGCAGGAAAAAGCAGTACTGAATTCTTTTTATCGGGTAGAAATATGCCGTGGTGGTTGTTAGGTGTTTCGATGGTTGCTACTACATTTGCAGCAGACACTCCTGGATTGGTAACCGAACTGGTACGTAAAAACGGTGTTTCAGGAAACTGGGTTTGGTGGGCAATGTTACTTACCGGTATGCTTACGGTTTTCTTTTACGCAAAACTATGGCGTAAATCTGGAATTAGTACTGATTTAGAGTTTTACGAATTACGCTATTCTGGTAAAATGGCAGGATTCTTAAGAGGATTTAGAGCCATTTATTTGGGTGTCATTTTTAATATTATCACCATGGCTGGAGTTTGTTTGGCCGGCGCAAAAATTGCCAATATCTTATTAGGCATTTCGCAAAGTGAAATGCTATTATACTCGTCTATTATTGTTGTTGTTTATTCTTCTTTAGGTGGATTAAAAGGAGTTTTACTTACCGATTTTGTTCAGTTTATAATTGCGATGATTGGTTCAGTTTGGGCCACTATTTACATCATCAACTTACCTGAAATAAATGGCTTATCTAATTTATTAAGTCATCCTAATGTGAGTGATAAATTAGCGATGCTCCCTGATTTTTCGAATACAGAATCTTTAATCACTTTATTTATAATTCCCTTTGCTGTGCAATGGTGGAGTACTTGGTACCCTGGTGCAGAACCTGGTGGTGGTGGTTATATAGCGCAACGAATGCTTGCCGCTAAAGATGAAAAAAATGCCACTTGGGCGACTTTATTTTTTAATTTTGCACATTATGCGTTACGCCCTTGGCCTTGGATTATTGTAGGATTGGCTTCTTTAGTGATTTTCCCGAGTTTAGAAAGCATGAACCAAGCATTTCCTAGCTTATCTCCTGAAATGCAAGGACACGATGTTGGCTATGCTGCTATGATGACTTATTTACCTGCTGGATTATTAGGAATTGTATTAACCTCGTTAATTGCTGCTTTTATGAGTACGATTTCAACTCAATTAAACTGGGGAAGTTCGTATTTAGTAAACGATTTTTATAATCGTTTTATCAACAAAAGTGCTTCTGAAAAACAAAAAGTAGTCGTTGGTAGAATATCAACTGTTTTACTAATGTTGTTTGCAGCACTATTTTCTTTTTATCTACAATCTGCTAAAGACGTTTTCGATTTATTATTACAAATCGGAGCCGGAACAGGATTACTATTTATTTTACGATGGTTTTGGAGTCGCATAAATCCGTACAGTGAAATTGCTGCAATGGCTATTTCTTTTGTTATAGCAGTGTTCTTTTTCATCAACGGAAAAATGGAAAATCCTTTCTTCGAAATCGCTGGATATTGGCAATTGATAATCGGCGTTTTAATTACCACTATTGGCTGGGTTTTAGCTACTCTTGCAACACAACCTAGTAATGCGGAAACGATTCTTAAATTTGAAGCCTTAATTTTCGACGGAGAAGATAAATTTAAAAACATCGGTATAAAAATAGTAGGATTTATAACAGGTACTATTGGAGTATATAGTTTCTTATTTGCTACTGGTAATTGGATATACGGCAACATTACGTTAGCAACCGTATTATCTGTACTCACAATAGTATGTATATTTATCTTAACAAAAATTTGGAAACGAATTTCTTAGAAAGTAAAAACCCTTAAAATATATTTATTTTAAGGGTTTTTTATTATTTAATAGCCTTCTTATAGCTCAATAATATTTGTTGAATATATTTATTCTCATAAACCGAAGGATACAATTCTTTAATAATAGTATGGCATTTATAATCGATTGCTAATGCATTTTTTAAGTGTGTTAAACTGTAATCTTTTTTATCTAAAATCATAAACAAGCCACACAATCTATATTCAATCTCTGCCGATGCTCTGTAAATCTTTTTTGCTTTAACAACTATTTTTATGGCATCTTCAAAATTTCCTAAAAACAATAAGATATCTGCTAATGTTGTAAATATTTCTAACTCTTGCTCTCCTAAATGAATACAGGTATAAAAAGACTTTACAGCTTCTTCATAAAAGTTAAGCTTCAAGTTAATGTCTCCTAACCTTTTCCAATAAAACTCATTTACCTCATCAATTTCTATTGCCTTATTTACGTAATGCAACGCTTTTTGAAAGTTCCCGTCGTTGTAATAAGCATTTCCTAACAACATCCATGCTTTATCTAGTAATGGATCTTCATGCACTGCTTTTTTATAAAAATGAATGGCAGTATGCATGTTTTCTAATTTCTCATAACACTTTCCTATTCTGATGTAAGCAAAAGCGGTAGGATCATCTAACTCTAGTGTAATTAAATAGTTATTTATAGCCTCTTCATAGTTGTTTAACTCTTCTAAGGTTTTGGCTTTCTCTAAATATCCACCAATAAAACTTTCATCAATTAACACTGAAAAATCGAAGGCTCTAAGTGCTTCTTTATGCATTCCTAATTCTGAATATTGTTTTCCTAATTGATGCCAAGCAATCTCACAATACGGATTTTTATCTACATAAGTATTTAAAAAACGAATTGCTTCTATATGTTTTTCTTGCATGTCAAAACAATATACTATATTGTATAGTGATGAATAGTCTTCGTTATCATCTTCTACACACTTTTCGAAATTTAATCGTGCGTTTTCAAAATCATCAAGGTACAAATATTCCATTCCTAACATCGACCAAATATCAACAGGATCCTCAATAAAATCAAGAGATTTCTTTAATACAACTATAGCCTTAATGTGTTGCTTCTTTTTAGATAAAATTAATGCTTTTTGTATAAAAACTTCATCATTATGAGGTTCAACAGCCTCTATAGCACGAAGCATTTTAGAAGCCTCTTCTAATTCGTTTTCGAAAATTAAAATTTCTACTTTCATTAACTTTAATTGAATAGAAGTAGGGTGTTGCTCTAAACTAAGTTGTACAGCTTTTTTTGCCAAAGAATGTTTGGCTATATTTAAATAATGTTCAATAATTGTTTCAAACTCAACTGCATCAAAAAAATACACATCGTTGGTTTTCAACATAGATTCAAATTTCAATATCGACATATGCTACATATTTGAATTTATATAAATGTACTGTAAGAACACTATCTATTAACGCTATGTTGTTTTTCTTTTCAACAATTTAATTAACAATAACTACCTATTTTTAGTTATTCATTTTTCTTATTTGAAAGAACCAATTATTTTTCTATATTTGAAAGTAATAAAGTTTTACACTAAAACTTACACCTAATTTTAAACAAAAAAATCATGAGTAAATTTGACGAAAAAGTAGCATTGTATAAAAAATTTATGGATGACAGAAATCTTCCTTCTAATCTTGATTTATTAAAAGCTGTTACCAAAGGTTTAGGCCCTTCAATTTATAAAAAAGATGCAGAAACTGTTTCTGGTACTGATGCTAAAGAATTAGAAACTGTTAAGAAAAACTTCTTAATTAAAAAATTAGGTTTAGCTGACAGTTCTGAATTAGACAAAGCTATTGATGAGGTTGTAGAAAAAATAGGCCGTTCTGAAAGGAATAAATATCGTGCTGTAGTTTACTACATGTTAGCTAAAAAATTTGGTAAAGAATCTGTTTACGGAATGTAGGAATTACATTTTTCATAAAAAAAAGTCCTGTATTGATTTTAATACAGGACTTTTTCTATTTTAGCCATCAACAAACAAACTATATTTATGTCGCAGTTTATTAGTGTTTTTGATATGCTGAAAATTGGCGTTGGACCCTCAAGTTCACATACTTTAGGACCGTGGAGAGCCGCTCAGGAATGGATTGATAAATTAAAAAAAACAACTATTTTTAATACCGTTGATGGTGTTAAAATAGATTTGTACGGTTCTTTATCGTTAACAGGAAAAGGTCATGCTACTGATTTAGCAATCTTATTGGGTCTAAGCGGTACAGACCCAGAGTATATTCCTGTTAAAAATATAGATTCTATTATTCACAAAATAAAAGAAACTAAGACTTTACATTTTAATGCAGAGAAGCATATTACTTTCTCTATAGAAAACATCGTTTTTAATAAAAATTTTTTGCCATTTCACTCTAACGGATTAACTTTTAAAGCATTCTCTAAAGGCAAAGAAGTTTCTAGTGAAACCTATTATTCAATCGGAGGAGGTTTTGTTATTCAAGAAGAAATAGAGGTTCCTTTAGATACTGAAATCAACAAGAAAAACTTTCCATTTCCAATAAATAGAGCGACCGAATTAGAAGCATATTGCGACAGAGAGCAAAAAAATATTTCTGATATTGTTTACCAGAATGAGCTTGTCTTAAAATCTTCTGCAGAAATTGATGCCGAATTAAAACGCACTTGGGAAACGATGTTAGAGTGTATGTATATTGGTTGCCATACAAAAGGTATTTTGCCTGGCGGATTAAATGTAAAAAGAAGAGCATTTGGTACACATACGAAATTAATTAAAAACGCAACATACTCCAATCAACAAGAATGGATTACTGCTATTAGAAGTACAGAAGTAAAGTTTCGTGAAATTTTAAAATGGGTAAGCTGTTTAGCGTTATCTGTAAATGAAGTAAATGCTTCTTTAGGTAGAGTTGTAACTGCGCCTACAAACGGAAGTGCTGGTGTTATTCCGGCAGTTTTAATGTATTATTTAGTAATTGAAAACCACGAAGCTGATTTTGAACATATTAAAAAATTCTTATTAGTTGCTGGCGAAATTGGAAGTATCTTTAAAAAAAACGCAACCATATCAGCTGCTATGGGTGGTTGCCAGGCAGAAATAGGTGTTTCATCTGCAATGGCCGCTGCTGCACTAACAGAACTTTTAGGAGGAACACCTGGGCAATGTTTGGTTGCTGCCGAAATAGCCATGGAACATCATTTAGGTTTAACATGTGATCCTATTGGCGGCCTGGTTCAAATACCCTGTATAGAACGTAATGCTATGGGTGCAATTAAGGCGATTAATGCTGCTGAATTGGCATTAGAAACAGATCCTAAAGAATCTTTAGTTCCTTTAGATAAAGTAATTGATACAATGTGGGAAACTGCTAAAGATATGCACCAAAATTATAAAGAAACTTCAGAGGGTGGACTAGCAATCACTGTTGGTTTAGCAGCGTGTTAAATCACTTAATCTCAATCGGTTTTCCTAAAAATTTAGGTTCTACTTTTAGTACAATATCAACAAATACTTTAACCCTAGCTAAATACTCTCTTAACTGTACTTTTAATCCGTACTTACTAGAAACACCTTTGGCGTTAAAACCTATTGCTTTAATGCCAAAGTAATTTGCTAAATAAATAGCTCTTTCATTGTGGAATTGCTGCGACACAATGGTAACTGAATTTTGACCAAATATTTTTTTTACACGCACTACGGAATCTAACGTTCTAAAACCTGCATAATCTAAAAAAATTTTATCCTCAGGAATCCCAGCTTTAATTAAATCGCTTTTAAATCTAGATGGCTCATTGTACTCCTTTGTACCGTTATCTCCACTAACGATTATATATGCTATTTTACGTGACTTGTATAATTTTACTGCCGCATCTATTCTGTACTTATAATACAAATTTACTTGTCCGCTTACGAGATATTTACTCGTACCTAAAACCAAACCTACTCTGTTTTTAGGTATTTCGTTTAGGCTTGTATATACTTTGCCTGCTGCTTTTTTTTCAACTAAAAAATTACATAAGTAAATAACAAGCAACACTAAAAAAGTTAGCACACCACATAATTTTATCAGCTTCGTTAATGCTTCCCTCATTTTATCTGGTGAAAAATAATTCTTTTTTAGTAGACATTTCTTCAGAAAATCTGTAGTTATCAACATCAAAACCTTTTAACGCTTCTATTGTTTTTACATCATTTTCAATAATATAACGCACCATTAAACCACGTGCTTTTTTAGCATAAGTCATAATTGTTTTATATTGTCCGTTTTTAAGGTCTTTAAAAACCGGTGTTATCATGGGTACTTTTAAAACTTTTTTTGGCAAAGCTTTAAAATACTCTGTACTTGCTAAATTTATTAACAACTCGTTATCTTCTAATTCGGCATTTAAAGAGTCTGCCAAATCAGTATTCCAAAATTGATATAAATTTTCTGTTCTTCCTACTTTTAACTTGGTGCCCATTTCTAAACGATAAGGCTGAATTAAATCTAATGGTCTTAACAATCCGTATAACCCAGATAAAATTCGAAGTCTGTCTTGTAAAATTGGCAATTTATCTTCAGAAATCGATGCAACACCTATCCCTCTAAAAACTTCACCTGTAAAAGAATAAATGGCTTGTTTTGAATTTTCTATTTCAAACGGTGTTTGCCATTCTTGATTTCTATCATAATTTAAGCTTGCCAAATCATCAGAAATCTTCATTAAATCACTCAACTTTTTTCTAGAAAGTGTTTTTAATTTTTTGTTTAGTTTTTTTGATTGCTCTAAAAACCGTGGCTGCGTATATACGTCAGTATTCGCTTTGGTTTCAAAATCTAAAGACTTTGCTGGTGATATAATTATTTTCATTCAATTAATATTTTATGTAAAAATAAGGAGCGCTTTTAAAATTGATACTTATTTGTGGTAACTTAAATCAATAACAGCATCAAAATATGTAATACTCTTTTAAATTGTTAATCCGTCATACGCTAAAAACACATTTTCTGGTAGCTCTTTCTCAACCTCTTCATGTAAACCAAGTAACTCGCTAATGTGTGTTAAATAGGCTTTCTTCGGATTTAATTCTGCTATAAAAACCAAGGCTTCCTCTAAATTAAAATGTGTTGCATGAGGCTCTTTTCGAAGTCCGGTTACAATCAACACCTCTAAATTTGCTAATTTCTTTTTTTCTGTTTCGGATATTGTTTTAATATCTGTAAGATATGCAATATCATTAAAACGGTATCCTAAAATTGGTAATCTACCATGTAATACTTCAACTGGCGTAACCTTCACATTCCCTAAAAAAAAGCTTTCGTGATGCGAAATGATATTCGGCGCTACTTTTGGCGCACTCGGATACCTATTTTCAGTAGCAAAAATATAATCGTATCTCTTTTTAAGTACTGCTAAAACCCTTTCAGATGTATAAATAGGCACTGCTCCTATTTGAAAACAGTATGGTCTTATTTCATCTAAACCCGCAATATGGTCGGCATGCTCGTGGGTAAATAAAATACCGTTTATAGACTCCACATTTTCACGTATCATTTGTTGACGAAAATCGGGTCCGCAATCAATAACATAATTTATAGCATCCCAAGAAATCACAATCGAAGATCGCAAACGCTTGTCTTTCGGGTTTTTAGATAAAGCTACAGGATGCTTACTTGTAATCATTGGAACGCCCGTAGAAGTTCCTGTACCTAAAAAAGTTACTTTTAATTGCTTTTTTTTATCTCTCATTAGCACAAAAATACAATAAAAATTATCTGATAAGTCCTATTTTCAGTACATTTGTTATCCGTAACAAAAAACAATAAAATGGCAATTACGCTTAAAGGAGATCAAAAAATAAGCACGGTACCAACTACTGACAGCAAAGCTTTAAAAATCAATTTAAATGCCCATATTTATGGAACATTTGCTGAGATTGGCGCTGGTCAAGAAACCGTTCGTAATTTTTTTAGAGCTGGTGGTGCTTCGGGTACAATTGCAAAAGCAATGAGTGCTTACGACAAAGATTTTTCTGATGCCATTTATGGTGTAGAAAATGACAATCGTTATGTTACCGAAAAACGATTAAAAAAGATGTTAAGACATGAAATGGACTTAATTGAAGAACGTCTTGACCGTCAGAAACATCCTGAAAAATTATTTTTTAGTTACGCTAATACAGTTGCTACCATTAACTTTTCTAAAAAGTTTAAAGGTCATGGTTGGGTTGGTATTCGTTTTCAGTTAGATCCACTTGAGGACTATAACGAAATCATCTTACACCTTCGTTTTAAAGAAACTGATGCCCGTCAACAGCAAGAAACTTTAGGTGTTTTAGGGGTAAACTTAGTGTACGGAGCCTATTATTTAAATGACAGTCCGAAAGAATTATTAAAATCTTTTTATGACAATATTGACAGCGATCGCTTAGAAATTGACATGGTTAATTTCTCTGGTCCTCGTTTTATGTATGTTGATAATCGTTTAATGAGTTTACAGTTAGTTAAAAACGGCATGACAAACGCCGTTATGTTTGGTCCTGACGGAAATAATTTATTACCTGCACAAGTACTTTACAAGAAGAATATTTTAGCGCTTCGCGGAAGCTACCGCCCTGTTACGAAAGTAAATATGGACATGTTTGAGCGTTCGAAAGAATTATTCTTGGCAGAGAAAAAGGTAAACCCAGAAAAAACACAAATTATTTTCGAAATTACCTTAAGTAATTTACGTGCTGAAGGAGAGATTAACGAACGTGATTTCTTAGACAGAGCTGAATTACTTTGTGCTTTAGGGCAAAACGTAATGATTACTAATTATCAAGAATACTTTAGATTGGTAGACTACTTTAGTGAGTTTACGAAAGAAAGAATGGGATTAGCAATGGGCGTTAATAACCTTATTCAAATTTTTGATGAAAAATATTATCGTGATTTAAGTGGTGGTATTTTAGAAGCATTTGGTAAACTTTTCTACCGAGATTTAAAAGTATACATGTACCCTTATAAAGATGAAGACACTGATGAATTTATTACCAGTGACAATTTAAAGGTGCACCCAAGAATGAAAGAACTATACAAGTTCTTTAAAAATAATGGTAGACTTATTGACATTAAAGATATTGACGAGGAAAGCTTACATATTTTCTCTAGAAAGGTGTTAAGAATGATTAAAGAAAATGAAGAAGGGTGGGAAAAAATGTTACCAGCAGGAGTTTCAGAAACCATCAAAGAAAAACGTTTATTTGGTTGCTCTAGAAAGCGCTCTTAAATAATTTAATTTTCTTTTAAACCTTTTACTATTTTTAAAGTCTAACTGTTAAACAACCTTAGTTGACAGACGAACATAGACTTATTGCTGCACTACAGAATTCTAAAACAAAAGAAGTAGCCTTTAAACAATTGTTATCACTCTATAAAGAGCGATTGTATTGGCATATACGAAAGATTGTTGTTTCTCATGATGATGCTGACGATGTTTTACAAAATACGTTTATAAAAATTTTTAAAAATATTGATTTTTTTAAAGGTAATAGTAAGTTATACTCTTGGATGTACAGAATCGCAACTAACGAATCTATAACTTTCCTTACTAAAAGAGCTAAAGAAAAAAATGTTGACATTACTGATTACCAACAACAATTAGTTTCTACTTTAGATAGCGACCATTGGTTTACTGGAGATGAAGTTCAACTAATATTACAAAAAGCAATTGCTACTTTACCTCAAAAACAACAACTCGTTTTTAATATGAAATATTTCGATGAGATGAAATACACTCAGATTTCTGAAATATTAGAAACATCTGTTGGCGCTTTAAAAGCCTCCTATCATATTGCTGCAAAAAAAATAGAAGATTTTATTAAAGCCCATAATTAAACCTTTTTAAAATAATATAGTCTTAAAAGAGAGATGAATAAAGATTTAAAACATAGTATAGATTTTATAAATAATAAGGCAGGCAAGAAAACTGGATTTTCATTGCCTGAAAATTATTTTGAAGAAATGGAGGAGGCTTTCTTTTCTTCAGAAACTACTGTCGTTATATCTAAAGAAAATATTTTTAAAACTCCTGCCAATTATTTTGATACCGTTGAAGAAAATATTTTAACAAAGCTTAAAGTAGCACCTAAAGAAGTAAAAGTTATTTCTTTATACAAAAAAGTACTCGACTTTATTCCTATTGCAGCAGCAGCGTCTGTTTTATTGTTTATCGGTTTAAATTACCTTACATATAGTAGTAAAGATAGTTTTAATACTATAACACAAGCAGATATAGCTTCTTGGTATGAAAATGGGTATGGAAATACTGATATCAATGAATTAGCAATTATTTTAGAACCTTCTGATTTTGAAGACAATATCTTACCTTTAATTAATGATGAAAATTTAGAAGATTACTTAAATACAATTGATAGTTCTACTCTTATTAATGAAAATCAATAAAAATGAAGAAACATATATTTACCTTAACATTTATGCTTTGCTTAAGTATTTTATCTATTCAAGCACAGTCGAAAAAAAGAAGTACTGAAAAAATACGTACGTATAAAATTGCCTATTTAACAGAAAAACTAAATCTAACGGAGGATGAAGCTCAAAAATTTTGGCCTATTTATAATACGTATGACAAAAAGAAAATGGAACTTCATAGAGAAAAACGTTTTAAGATAAAAAAAAGAATACTTAAAAACGGAGGAATTGAAAATTTATCTGAAAAAGATTCTAAAGAAATATTAGAAAAATTTCAACTCCTAAACAAACAAGAATATGAAGTAAAAACATCTTTTCATTCAAAAATTTCAAAGATATTATCATCAAAAAAAATACTTACACTACAAATTTCAGAACATGAATTTAACCGTAAATTGATGCAGAAATATAGAGGAAAAAAAAAATAGGAATAAAAAAGAAGCTAATTAGCTTCTTTTTTATTCCTATTTTTTTACTAAAGCCAAACAAACATATAAATCTGGTTTATTAGCTGTAAACTGTTTTAACCATATTGTTAACTCTTCAACCTCAAACGGTAATAATCTGTTTAAAGCTTTCTCTAATTCTCTACAAAATAAATCTTTATTAAAACTTACTTTCTTTAATACAGTTTTAGTGTATTCGTACATTGCTCTTGCCATGTTTCTTAAGGGGGAATTAATTGTTAGTAATATTGATTGTAAATTACGAAAAAAATTCTCACTATGCATGTTAAATTTATGCAAAAAAAATCCGACCCTTTGTAAAGAGTCGGATTTTAAATATTTAACTTACAGTTTATTATAAGTTATTTACCTTTTCAATTAAAGCATTTGCTTTTACTTCTAATTCAGTACTTATTGCTTTAAAGTGTGCTTTTTTATCTTCAACTTTCTTAGCATTTATCTTAGCTATTAAACCATCATAAGTTTCAAAAACCTCATCAACGATCGCTTCTGATTTTTCTTGATCTACCTCTGGGTTTAATTGCGCAGATAATCTACAGATATCAATAATATCTCCTAAAGTATAATCGATATCTTTTTTTAAGTTTTTAATACTTGCCATAATTATTATTTTTTTGCAAAATTAATCGATTTTATCTAATTCAACCTGAAATTTATCAAAAAATTGTCCCACGTGGTATCCGTCGACTAAAGCATGGTTTACATTCACGGCTACAGGCATCTTTTTATTCTTATTTTCTAACTTTATTTTCCCGAAAGCAACTTGGGGAACACTGTCGTTTTTGTTACCCGAATTTGGTTCTTTATGCCCCGTAAAGGAAACCCAAGGTACAGCCGAACAATGTATACAGCCAAGAGAATATTTTTCAGGGAACAAATCGGTTGAATTCAAAATACGTTCTTTTTCTTTTTGAAAATTGGCATTAAAAATTTCAAAATCATCTGAAAATTCTATGTATGAAAATCCGAAAGTGTGATCGGGTCTTGCAATGGTTGCCGATGCGTTTATTACTTCATAAATAGCAATTTTATCCTCTTCTATTCTATATTTAAAGTTTTCTACGGCATTAATAGCCTTCATACAAGCGTTTAAATAGCGCACAAAAAACGATTGACCTCTCTGTTTTGCAGTTTCATAACATATAGTAACATCTACCTCTGCTATCATTCCAAATGATGGATCTGTCAAGGTTCTAAAATGCTTAAAATGCTGCTTTCTATTCCACTTTTCAATATCTAAATACTTCATCTATAAAAACCTTAGTACCTCAGTAATTTTTGCAACTGTTTTATAACTATCTGACTTTTGTTCATTACTTACCTCTTCGTGTGCCCAAGTAGTATGAAAAGGAACATGCACTGCAGAAGCACCCAATGCTACTAAAGGTAAAACATCTGATTTTAATGAATTCCCAATCATTAATAATTCAGACGGATTGATATCTAAATGTTGTATCAATCGCAAATAATCTTTTTCTTTTTTATCGCTCATCACCTCTGTATGGTGAAAGTATTTTAAAATTCCTGATTTTTCAAGCTTGCGTTCCTGATCTAACAAATCTCCTTTAGTAGCTACAATTAATTTATACTTGCCTTGTAATTTTTGCAACACCTCTTCTACTCCTTCTAATAGGTCGATTGGCTGTTCGAGCATTTCTTTACCAATTTCTAGAATTCTATCAATTGTTTTAGGATTGATTTTATGGTTTGATAATTCCAACGCACATTCTAACATCGAAAGCACAAAACCTTTTACACCATACCCGTAAATTTTCAGATTATCGATTTCTTTTTTATACAATTCTTGATGTATCTTATTTTCGGTTTCATAACCAGCTAATAATTTTGCAAATTCATTTTCTGCCTCCCTAAAATAGGTTTCATTAACCCATAATGTATCATCAGCATCAAAAGCAATTACTTTAATGTTATTCATTTATTTGATATACTTTCTATTAATTATTTTAAATAGTGACGTATAAATATGACTTTTTAAAAAAACAAACCCATATTTATACACCTCAAAGATACATATTTATAAAACTTCCTCCCTTTTACTTGCTGTTGCTTCTTAATTATTTAGGAGTATTATTTTTTATTTATTGTAGCAGTGTTAAAAAATTTGTTACATTTGGTCTAATGAAAGTACTTTTAAACATTTATCGCTTTATTTTAAACACTATCGACATGATAATGTGTGCTACCTGTATGCGCAAACAATATGTGTTTATTAAAAAAAGTACTGTACATAATAAATTTAAACAGCGGTTTTAAAAACCAATATTTAATACAAACTACAAAAGGTGCTTTTTATAAAAAGCACCTTTTTTTATTTACTAATATTTAAATTTTTATAATGATGAGAATCAAAAAAAGCACCCAACGAATTAGCATGTATTTAAACACCATAATGTATTCAACAAAAAACATCTTTTTCAGAAAATCTAATTTACCACCAATAAACTCCTCACACCATGCAAACTTATAACCTTACAAAAAATCACAATTTTCAATTTACTGTTAACAAAAAACAAGTTAACAAAAACAAAGTACTTAAAACGTCAATTTTATACCATAAAATTGAAGCAACCGTAACTTCATCTCTTAACCTTTATAAACCTGAATCTGGCATTAGTTTTAAAAGTATCGCATTCGATTTCATAGAAAACGCTTTTCTAAACGATAAACTTATTATTCACAATTATATTAAAAAACTGAGTAAAACTCAAGTTATTTTACAAATTACCGTATCTAAAAAAGAAGCAAAAGATCGCAATATTATCTGTAAAGCAGCTTTTGAATATAACTTTTCAGAAGGCTCTTAAATTTGAGATTGGTTACAGGCTCAATGTAAATTTTGAGTCTGTTTTACTTTATATACACCTCTAAAATCTTTGTGTTTTCGGTTAAAACATTTATTCTTTTTATACAAGCAGGCACTAAAATAGTTTCTCCTATTTGCAACATTTCTTGCTGCCCATCATATTCGAAAATAGCAGTTCCTTCTACACACATGTAAATTACAAAGCTATCTTTATCTTCATGATTTACGATGTAGTTTTTTGTTAGATGCAGAAAATTTGTTGTAAAATATTTACAATCTACAATATTTGAAGGTTTATTTTTTTTCTTAAGATACTCTGCTTTATAATTCGATTTTGCCGAATAATCTATAGCATCTAAAGCTAAATCTAAGTGTACATCTCGCTGTTTCCCATTGGCATCTTTTCTATTCCAATCAGAAATGCGATACGTAACGTCGGATGTTTCTTGAATTTCCGCCAACAACACCCCTTTTCCTATGGCATGTACTCTACCTGCAGGCACTAAAAAAGTATCTCCTTTTTTTACAAAATCTGAATTCAGCAAAGCTGTTTCATTACCTGCTTCTATCGTTTTTACAAAAGAATTCTTATCCGCCTCTTCAGAAAAACCCACTATAATTTTTGCTTTTTTATCCGCATTTACCACATACCACATTTCGGTTTTACCCAAAGAATTATGTCTTTTTTGCGCTAAAATATCGTTCGGATGCACCTGTAAACTTAATTTTTTCTTGGCATCTATAAACTTGATCAGGAGCGGGAATTTATCTTGAAAAATTCGGTATACTTTATCTCCTAAAACATCTTGTTTAAATTGCTTTATCAATTCATTTAAACTTCTTCCTTTAAGATTTCCGTTACTAACTATAGAAACATCATTTTCTACACCAGAAATCTCCCAACTTTCACCAACATCTTTGCTATCCGTTTTTTTATTGAGTAACGTATGCAATTTTTCTCCTCCCCAAATTTTGGATTTTAAAATAGGTTCAAATCGTAATAACTGATTTATCATATTTTACTAATTAGATACCGCTATAAGTTACAAAGTTTCTTGGGGTTTCATATAACGTAATTTCTAGGTCTAATTTTTCAGGAATACTTACACGTAATTTGTTAAATATTACTACCGATATATTTTCGGCTGTTGGAATTAAGTCTTTAAAATCAGTAACATCAAGGTTTAAATTTTTGTGATCAAAAGCATCTTCTACTTCGCTCTTAATCAATTCTCGTAATACACCTAAATCATACACATAGCCCGTATCTGTATCTATTTCACCTGTTAACGAAACAATTAACTCGTAATTATGACCGTGATAATTAGGATTGCTGCATTTCCCGAAAACTTCCAGATTTTTTTCATCAGACCATTTTGGATTAAATAATCTATGTGCTGCATTAAAATGCGCTTTTCTATGTACGGTTACTCTAGGCATTTTTTAAGGCGTCGTAAGATTCTTTAAATATAATTTTAAACCAAGCGGTATATATTTCTGGTTTACTTTCAATATCCTTTTTTACGTCTTCTAGGGTCATCCATTTATAAGACGCTACTTCTTCGGGGTTTATATTTGGCTCTCCGTTAAAATCACCAACCATTACATGATCAAATTCATGCTCTGTTAAACCGTTATCAAAAGGCGCTTTGTAAATAAAAGAAAACACTTCTTTTAGCTCACAAACAAATCCCATTTCTTCTTGTAGTCGGCGTTTTCCTGCCGCTAAATTTGTTTCTCCTTCTCTTTGATGCGAACAGCAAGTGTTTGTCCATAATAACGGAGAATGGTATTTTTCTGCTGCACGTTGTTGCAACATCAACTCCTTTTTATCATTAAAAACAAAAACTGAAAATGCCCTGTGTAATAATGCTTTTTCATGAGCTTCAATTTTCTCCATCAATCCGATTTGATTGTCTTGCTCGTCTACTAATATTACTTGTTCTTTCATCTATTTAATTTACGAAAAACAAACTTACAAAAATGATATCAGTTCAACAATTAAACCTTTGAACAGTTAAGCATTAAACCTTATCTTTGCAGCCTTAAAATTTATAGATGAGTTTTTTAAAAGAAATACAAAAACGACGTACGTTCGGAATTATATCACACCCCGATGCAGGTAAAACTACTTTAACTGAAAAGTTATTATTATTTGGTGGTGCTATTCAGGAGGCTGGAGCTGTTAAGAACAACAAAATAAAAAAAGGAGCCACTTCCGATTTTATGGAGATTGAGCGTCAGCGTGGAATTTCGGTTGCTACTTCGGTACTAGCTTTCATCTATAAAGACAAAAAAATAAACATTTTAGATACCCCTGGTCACAAGGATTTTGCAGAAGATACATTTAGAACTTTAACTGCTGTAGACAGTGTTATTGTGGTAATTGATGTTGCCAAAGGTGTAGAACCGCAAACCGAGAAATTGGTAGAAGTTTGTCGTATGCGTAAAATACCTATGTTGGTATTTATTAATAAATTAGATCGTGAAGGAAAAGATGCGTTCGATTTATTAGATGAAGTAGAGCAAAAACTTGGTTTACGTGTTACACCGATGAGTTTCCCTATCGGAATGGGTTATGACTTTAAAGGAATTTACAATATTTGGGAAAAGAAATTAAATCTTTTTTCGGGAGATAATAAGACAAAAATATCAGAAGGACTTCAGTTTGACGATTTATCTAATCCAAAGTTAGACGAAATCATTGGTGAAACTGCTGCTGAAACTTTACGTGAAGAATCTGAATTGGTATTTGAAGTATATCCTGAATTTAATCAACAAGAATATTTAGCGGGTGATTTACAACCTGTTTTCTTTGGCTCTGCTTTAAATAATTTTGGTGTAAAAGAACTGTTAGATGCTTTTATTGAAATAGCCCCGCAACCACAACCTAAAAAAGCTGAAGAGCGCTTGGTAGACTCTAAAGAAGAAAAATTAACAGGCTTTGTTTTTAAGATTCATGCCAATATGGATCCTAAACATAGAGACAGACTAGCCTTTATAAAAATTGTTTCAGGAACTTTTAAAAGAAACTCTCCGTATTTACATGTTCGTAACGGTAAAAAGATGAAGTTTTCAAGTCCGAATGCATTTTTCGCAGAGAAGAAACAAATTGTAGATGAATCTTTTCCTGGTGATATTGTTGGTGTACATGATACTGGTAACTTTAAAATTGGTGATACGTTAACAGAAGGAGAAGCATTAAACTTTAAAGGAATTCCGAGTTTCTCTCCAGAACATTTCCGTTATGTAAACAATGCTGACCCAATGAAAGCTAAACAATTATATAAAGGTTTAGATCAATTAATGGATGAAGGTGTTGCACAATTATTTACAATGGATATGAACGGACGTAGAATTGTTGGTACTGTAGGTGCCCTACAATACGAAGTAATTCAGTACCGTTTAGAACACGAATATGGTGCAAAATGTACTTATGAAAACATTTCTGTACATAAAGCTTGCTGGGTGCAACCAGAAGATCCTAAAAACGAAGAATTTAAAGAATTTAAACGTGTTAAACAACGTTACTTAGCAAAAGACAAACAAGGTAAATTAGTATTTTTAGCTGACTCTGCTTTTACAATACAAATGACTCAAAGTAAATACCCAACAGTGAAATTACATTTTACTAGTGAATTTGAATAGGTATTAATTGATTTTAAGCATTTATTTAACATGAATAATAAAAATTACAAATTCATTGCGAGGAAGGAAGTAATCTTTTCATCTATTGAGAGATTACTTCATTTTTCTCGCAATAACGTTTCTTTTACTCTTTTCGTATTTCTCTTCTCTCTTTTCTCTCCTCATATATTATATAGTCAAGAAGATTTAGCAAGTTTAAAAGGCAAGGAACTAAATACTAAAGTCCGTTTGAATTTTATTCCTGTTCAAATGCCTACAGATGATTTTCCGAATTTAAAACCAACCATGGGATTGGCGGGTTTACATTATCAAATTCCAATTAACGATTGGTTGTATGGTGGTGCAGGTTTTCATTTTGCGGTTACAGGAGACCAAGGAGGGTTATTTACTTTAGGTGCTGAAATAGGAGTAAACAAGCAAGTTTATAAAAATTTATATGTAGATGCTAACTTCCATATTGGTGGTGGTGGTGGATACAGAAACTTAGTAAACGATGGCGGATTTATAAATCCGAATATTGGTTTACAATACAAAAAAAACAAGTATTCAGTTGGTGTACAATACAGCCACTTAAATTTTTTATCAGGTGAAATAAAAAGCAATTCGGTTTCGGTTTTTGTTGAAATTCCGAGTGTATTGCGTTTTACAGATTATGATAAAGCCCATCAAAAATTTACTGCAACAAATCTTTCTTCGGATGATTTTTGGAGCAAGCCAGTAGTAAAAAACGCCCAACAAATCCGCTTTGATTTCTTTAAACCATTCGGTAAATCTAAGAAAGACAATGGTGATGTTTTAGATGAGTCACTATATGTAATCGGATTTGAATATCAGAAATACCTGTCAGAAAACAC
This sequence comes from uncultured Tenacibaculum sp., assembly GCA_964021635.1. Classification (GTDB taxonomy): domain Bacteria; phylum Bacteroidota; class Bacteroidia; order Flavobacteriales; family Flavobacteriaceae; genus Polaribacter. Next base: position 8,631 of record CAXHZZ010000020.1, on the reverse strand, counting down.
CTTTTTATTCGCACATACCGATGCTATCTATAAAGGTTTGCGCGCTGGTTTTATGGATTTATTTTTTGGTGCAGGCTACCATCCATATCAATCGAAATACATTAATATTTTTACAAAATTAGGTATTGGTGCTGCAGGTGGTCGTGTGGCTCCTGAAGGCGGCTTAATGATTTATCCATCTGCTGGAATCGATTTAAAACTCTCAAGCAAATTAGCCATCAGTGGTCACGGAGGTTATTACCGTGCGATTGCAGGCGATTTAGAAGCCTATACCGTAGGATTTGGTTTTAAATACTTCGGATTAAATGGCGGAACAACATCCGAAGAAAAAAAACACCACAATTTTTACACACAAGGATTACGCGTTGAAATTCAGAATCAATCTTATTTTGATGTTGCAAAAACCGATGATGTATTTGATGCGACGGCAATCGATTTACAATTAATTGGTTTAAAAGTAAATTTCGACCTTAACAAATGGTTGTATATTGCTGGTGAAGCAAGTTTTGCTTATGACGGACGCTCTGGTGGTTATGCACATGGATTGGTGGGAGGAGGAATATACTCACCTCGATTTTTAAATACTAAAGTCCGCGGTTTTGCAGAATTTATGACAGGAGCTGGTGGTGGTGCAGGTGTAGATACAGACGAAGGAATTATTGTACGCCCTACCTTAGGTTTAAGTTATGATATTACAAATAGCGTTGCAATTGTAGCTTCAGCCGGAAAATATTATTCGCCTTTCGGAAATGTAAAATCGACTAATATGAATATTGGTTTAAGTTTTAACTTAGCCACCTTATCCGTAAAAAAGTAATTATATAGTATGCTTGCGCTAGGGATTGAAGTGACATTCTTTTATAAAGAATGCATAAAAGATATAACGGAAAGCCCGCTCGAGCGCCCAAATAAATTAAAGTTTAATTAGTAAATAATAGTAGAATGAATAACGGAATTTACGCAAAGTTCACAACGCCAAAAGGCGACATTTTAGTGAATTTAGAATACGAGAAAACTCCTGGAACTGTAGGTAACTTTGTTGCTTTAGCAGAGGGAAATTTAGAAAACGATGCTAAACCACAAGGAACTCCATATTACAATGGCTTAAAGTTTCACCGTGTGATTTCTGATTTTATGATACAAGGTGGTTGCCCACAAGGTACAGGAACAGGAAACCCTGGTTATAAATTTGACGATGAATTTCACCCAGATTTAAAACACGATGCTCCTGGAAAATTATCAATGGCAAATGCAGGGCCTGGAACAAATGGTTCTCAATTTTTTATTACGCACACACCTACTCCTCATTTAGATGGTAATCATACTGTGTTTGGTAATGTTGTAGAAGGACAAGATGTTGTTGATGCTATTCAGCAAAACGATACGATGGATGTTGAAATTATCCGTGTAGGAGAAGCTGCTGAAAAATTTAATGCTGTAGAAGCTTTTAGAACTTTTGAAGGATCACGTGAAAAACGTGAAGCAGCAGAAAAAGCAAAACAGCAAGAATTGTTAGATACTGTTGCTAAAGGTTATGACGAAACTCCGTCTGGATTGCGTTATAAAATATTACAAAACGGAGAGGGTAAACAAGCAACGAAAGGTGCAACTGTTTCTGTACACTATAAAGGTCAGTTATTAGATGGTACTGTGTTTGATTCTTCTTACAAGCGCAAGCAGCCAATTGATTTTGCAATTGGTATGGGCCAAGTTATTGCAGGATGGGATGAAGGAATTCAGTTATTAAAAGTTGGAGATAAAGCTAGATTTGTAATTCCGTCTAACTTAGCATACGGAAAAGCTGGCGCTGGCGGTGTGATTCCACCTAATGCTACTTTAATTTTTGATGTTGAATTAATGAATGTAAAATAATTTTCATTTTATTTAAAATATATTAAAACTCTCTATTTTATTAATAGGGAGTTTTTATTTACAAAAAATTAACATCCTTAACAATTAACAACCTATTACTTAAAATACAAATTACAGTTACTTAAACACTCAAGGGAATTAATTTTTCATATTTACAATGTAATAAAAAGCTTTAAAAATGAAAAAACCCTCCCTTGTTATATTATTAGTTTTTATTTTTTTTAACAGTTATAGTCAAGCTAAGGTATGTAAATTACCTACTGAAAATGACATTGAAGATATAAATGTAATATCTGTTAAAAAATGTGATATAGATGACATAAAGAGTTCAGAAAAAATTATAAAAACAAACACATTAAGAAAAAGAATTAAAAACGCAAAGTCGAAACCTAACATAAAAAATTTATCTCGAGAAGTTTTATTTACTTTAGTTCAAGAAATTCCGATGTTCGAATCTTGTAATAAGACAACACGAAAAAATGATGTTATATGTTTTAAGAGAAAAATTAAAAAGCACTTTTCAAAAAATTTTTATGCTGATGAATTTAACAATGAATTTATCGATGAAAAGATATATATTAAGTTTAGCATTGATCTTTACGGTAATGTAATTAATACCCAAATAAAAAGTAAAAAACATAGTAAAAAACTTCATGACGAAATAAATCGCGTTTTACAAAAGTTACCAACATTTATTCCTGGAAAACAAAAAGGATTACCAGTCATCGTAATTTATTCATTTCCATTTAACTTAACGTTAAATTAACACAACTAAATGTGTAAAAATATTATATTTACGAGCTTTATAACTAACCCTTAATTAACCATACTATGAGACTCCCCTTGAACATAGTTGTAGCTTTGTTTATATCTGCTATGGCTTTTTCACAGGAAAAATGTGAAACTCCAAACGAGACAAGCGAAGACCTTAACACTATAAGCATCACTAAATGTTCTATTGATGACGTAAAAAATGCACTAGAGTCTGACGATGACAAACAAGTTTCTGTAAGAAGACATGTTAGAAAATCTAAAAACAATGTTTCTATAGAAGCGAATAATAAAATTAAAAAAATTAAGAAGAATAATGTTTTAGTTGAAAAACTAAATATTAAAACTGATGTTGTCTCTTCTTTAAAAAGAATACCTTTTCATTTAGTTGAACAAATACCGTTGTTTGCAAAATGTAAAAAATCACCATTATTAAAACAAACTAAATGTTTTGAAAAACAAATGATTAAACATGTTGTTGAGAATTTTAGTTATCCCGATGCTGCTAAAGCTAAAAACATTGAAGGTAGGGTAATGGTACAATTTACTATTAATAAAGATGGTAAAGTTGTAAATGTTAAAAAAAGGGGGCCTAAAGGTGGTGAACTTTTAGAAGAAGAAGCTGTAAGGTTAATAAATAAATTACCAGATTTTATACCGGGCAAACACAATGGGAATGTAGTTAATGTAAAATATGCATTACCTATAACTTTTAAAACACCAAAAAAGAACAGTTAATACAACATAGTTATTTAATACAAAAACCCTTTAGAATATATAATTTAAAGGGTTTTTGTATTAAAATATCTTTTAAATTTAATGATTTTTTAAAATTTATTATTACTTTAAAAAACCAATTTTATTGTTTAATAAATACATGCAACCTTTATAAATGATTAAAAAAGCTCATTAAAATTGATGCAAACAATGAATAAACACATTATTACTAGCACTTTATACAAAAAATAGATTCGTGTAAATTTTATTTTATAAATTATTTTTTATATTTTTACAATCAAACCTAGTTAACCAACAGCGTTAACCCCTTAAATAGAGTTAGATTATGAAGAAATTCCCCTTACTCGTAACAGCAATGCTTTTTTCTTTAGCAGCTGTTGCTCAACAAGAAGTATGTGCTACTGCAGATGAAACGATAGCCGATCCAAACAGTATTACTAAATGTGCTATTGAAGAAACGCAGAACGGTGAAAAAAAACAACTTTCTATAGAGGTTTCTACAAGGAGGCGAGTTGTACGTAAGAAAAATGAAGCTGTTTCTGCAATTGGGGGTAATAGCACTTCTCAGAAAGTTGCTAATATAAAGAAAAACACTTTATTAGTAGGTAAACTTGAACTAGAGGATAACTCAGAAACTATTGAAAGGATTCCGTTTAACTTGGTTGAAGAGATTCCTCTATTTTCTAAATGTAATAATGTTCCTTTAATGAAGCAAGCTAAATGTTTTGAGACTCAAATGTCAAAACATATCATGAAAAATTTCAAATATCCACAAGATGCATTTGATGCTGGTATTCAAGGAAGAGTTTTAGTACAATTTACAATTGACGAACAAGGTAATGTTGACGGTATTCAGATGAGAGGTCCACAAAATGGTGAATCCTTAGAAAATGAAGCTAGCAGGATTGTAAGCAGGTTACCTAAGTTTATTCCTGGTAAACACAATGGAAAAAGTGTAAAAGTTAAATATGGAATTCCTATTACTTTTAAACATCCAAATCCAAGAGATATTAAAGCGCAAGTTGTAAAAAAGGTTGTTAGAAAACAAACATCTAGCCTTAACAAAGAAAAATTAATCACAGATTTTATTAAATTTGATAAAGTACAAACTATTCCTTTATTTAAAGCTTGTTTAAAGGTTGATGAAAACGAAAAAGTAAATTGTTTTAACCAAAGAATGGTTAGTCATATTCAAAGAAATTTTAACTATCCTGCTGCTGCTGCCGAGCAAAATATAGAAGGTAAAGTATGGGTTCGTTTTATAATCGGTAAGAAAGGTAAAGTTAGTAATATTAGAATGAGAGGACCCAAAGGAGGTGAATTGCTAGAACAAGAAGCTAAAAGAATGGTTTCTAAATTATCTACTTTTGTACCAGGTGAACAAGATGGTAAATTGGCTAATGTTGAGTATTACATTCCTATTAACTTTGCTTTACAAGATGAATAAATAAGATATATCTTAGAAGATAATTAAAAAAACCAGTATAATATATTATGCTGGTTTTTACTTTTTACAAAACTTAATAAACAACTCATTTATACATGAATTGTACAAATAGGTGTTGCTCATTATTTTCAATTTTGATAAATCTAAAGTATTAAACTAATATTTTTTTAATATATTAGAATAAGTGTTTCCAATAATGGTTTTAAATTTTATCTATAGTTGTGCTTAAAATAATATATAATAAAAAAACTCTCATTACGAGAGTTTTATAAGGGGAAAATTAAAGAAGGGGTAATAATTTTAATTTTTATAATCTATTTTAAAATCTTTTTTAAAATCTTTTTTATCATCTTTACAATCTTCTTCTTTACCTATGAGACATTTATTAGAGGCAGGATTAGATTTAACTTTCTTTTTGAAATTCTTTTTTAGAAAAAGTAAAAAATTATTCTTTTTAGTAATTCTTTTTTTAACCGCTATTTTTTCTGCTATTTGTCTTTCTTTTATTTTATCAGTACCTTTAACTATATAAAAGTATGAACGTCTATTTTTTTGATGTTCAATCTCTGTACACTTGTTTTTATTAATATCATTACAGTTGTTTAGTAGTTGATCTTCTCCAAAACCAATTGCACTTATAACTCTATCTTTATCAATACCTCTTGATACAATATATTCTTTAGTTGACTTTGCTCTTCTATCTGATAAATTTCTATTATAATCTCTAGGACCTCTGCTATCAGTATGAGATTCGATTTTAATACTTACTTCGGGGTGGTTTGTCATCACCATCACAATACTCTCTAATTCATATTGCGCATCTTCTCTTATGATATCTTTACCATAATCAAAATATATAGGGTTGATGACAATTTGGTTTCCTATAATTAAAGGTATTAACTCTAAATCAATTTTATTACTACTACCTTTATGTATAGTCAGTTTTTTCTTATCTTTTGATCTATGATCTAATTTAGACGCAAATACAGTATATGTATTGTCACATAAAACTTCATCAAAAATATAATTTCCATTAGTATTAGAAAAAGTTTCTTTTATAACTTTTCCTTTGTTGTCAACTAGTTTTATTAAAGCGCCATCTATTGGCTTATTATTATTCTTATCGGTGACAATTCCTGTTATAGATTCTGCACAAATTGAAGGCTCTGTATACATATAAAAGCTATAAATATCATCATCTCCTTTACCTCCAATTCTATTAGATGAAAAAAAACCTTTTTTACCTTTTTCATCAATATAAAAAGAAAAATCATCTCTTTTACTATTAAATGGATCACCTAAATTCTTAGCTTTTGAATAAATAGAATCATTTTCAATTTTTGATTGAAAAATATCTAAAAGTCCCAAGCCTAAATGTCCGTTTGATGAAAAATATAAAGTATTATCTTCTCCTACAAAAGGAAACATTTCTTTATCTGATGTATTAATGTTTTCCCCTAAATTTTCAGGTGTGCCATACATATCATTTCCAAGTATATCAACTTTATATATGTCTGTAGCTCCGTATCCTCCAGGCATAGTAGACACAAAATATAGCGTTTTTTCATCAGTACTTAATGCTGGGTGCCCTAAAGAAAAATCTTCTCCATTAAAAGGCAACTCTTTTACATTAATCCAATATCCGTTTACAAAACTTGCTTTATATATTTTTAAATTTGAGGTATTCTTTTTATCTCTTCTCGCTTTTTTTCCATTTACATTATTTCTAGTAAAATAAATAGTTTTACCATCTTTTGTAAAAATTGGTGTAGATTCGTGGAAATCAGAAGTAATTGGAAATTCCATTAAACGAGGATTAACCAACGTTAAAACAGTATCTTTTTCATTTTCTTCAAGTGAATTTATCTCTTCCGTTGCTTTGTAAATATTTAAAAAAGGTTGATTATTCCATTTATAAATACGTTCTTTTTTTATTCCTTTTGGCACTGCTGATGTATAGTACGATTTTCCATTTAATAAAAAACCTCCAAAATCAGATAATTCTGTGTTGATTGCTAAATTTCTAACTCCGATTCTAACATCTTTATTCGCATAATCTAGAAGGTAATTTTCTTTTTTTAATGCTACTTTTCGATTATTATTTTCAGAAGAGGTTAACGTCAAAAATATTGAATCTGATTTTTGATACTTACCATTACTCCTTAATACTTGTGCATATTTAAATAAATGTTCGTCTTCTATTTTTTCTCTATGTAATAAAACAAGTTTTTTATACCAAAATTCTGCTTGTGCAGTTTGAGCATTATTATAATAAGACGCTGCTAAACGACTTAAAACATGTTTAGATGTATCTCCTTTTTTTTCTACTAAATCTTTATACAGTTTAGCAGACTGCAGATAAGAAAATTCATTAAAGTAACGATCTGCTACTTTTTTACTTTGTCCCGAAATTTTTACAGCCATTACTAATGTTAGTAATAACAATACTTTTTTTAAATTCATGTACTATAATTTTAAAAGAATCTAGGGGATCTAAATTTTGTATTTCTTAATAATTCATATCTCAACATTAGTTCGTGAGTACCCGAATTTGTAACATTATAATTAGAGGTTGTTAGGTCGTATGAGTATCCAACAAGAAGTTTTTCTGAAACTTGAAAACCTAATAAAGCACTTAAAGAATCATTCCACCTCCATCCTAAACCAACTCTAAACTTTTCGCTAAACAACAAGTTTGCTGATACATCTAAAGATATTGGTGCTCCTGAAACAGCTTTTAATAAAACTGCTGGTTTTAATTTTAAATCTTCGTTTATATCGTATACATAACCAGCTATAAAGAAAAAATGCATCCTTTCAACAGCAGTTTCACCTACAGGATTTTCTGCATCGTAATGTTCTTTTCTTAAAATATTAGGCACTGATAAACCAACATACCAATCTGGTTGGTAATAATAAATTCCTGCTCCGATAGTTGGTAAAAACTTATTAATATTTTCTTCTAAAATTTCTTCATTTTGATTTACTTGTCCTTTTGTCCAATCAATATTTAATAATCTACCTCCTAATCGTAAACCAAAAGATAAATTTCCTTCTTGACCAGTTTCTATAGTATATGATAAATTTGCATCTAGATAAATTTCGCTTGAAGGACCTATCTCATCATTCATTAAATTAACTGCTAAACCTAATCCGGAATATCCTAGAGGAGTGTCATAACTTATATTTTGTGTATTAGGTGCTCCTTCAAAACCAACCCATTGTGTTCTTCCTATAGCAGTAATTACAACATGACCTCTAGAACCCGCATATGCAGGATTTACACTCGCTGTATTATACATATATTGAGTGTATTGAGGATCTTGTTGAGCTTGTGTATTGATGACAATACACAAGCTAAATATTAAAATAAAACTTACATTTTTAATAAATATCATTTAAAATAACTAATTATTATCTATTAATATAAATCCAACCTTTTCTAACAGGTGATCCATTACCTAAATCTAATACGTAAAAATAAGTTCCAACAGGTAATTTATCGTCTACACTAATGTTTGCTCTACCATTAGAAATTCCTCTAAATACCTTATCACTATTATTATACCCTTTCACTTTATAAACAGTATTACCCCATCTATTAAATATCTCTAGAGTGTTGTTTGAAAAGTTTTCTATACAATCGATTACAAGATAATCATTTATATTATCATTATTAGGTGTAAATTCATTATAAATAACAACACAGCTATCTAAATCTATTGCATCCCCGAAGTTAGCATCATCACCATCTACACTATCTGCAATTCCATCGCCATCGGCATCGGTTCCGCTATCGCCTA
>CAXHZZ010000019.1:0-33860 GCA_964021635.1 uncultured Tenacibaculum sp. | reverse complement strand
TATTTAAAACTTCGTAGTGATTTTGTATAAAGCCAAATTTCATAGGTTTTGAGTTAATTAATTTTAAATCAATATCCTTATCCAATTCTCCGAATAATCTCTTTCCCTGGCCAATTAGTATAGGAATTTGTGTGAGCGTAATTTCTTTTACAAAACCATCTTTAATAAATAATTGCACTAACTTACCGCCATCTATATAGGCTTTTTTAAGACCTTTCTCATAAAGAAGTTGCATAAGCACTTTTGGTTTTAGAGCTTTAATAATTACTTGCTTTTGTAATGATTCAGGAACATCATCTTGAGTTAAACTTCTACTTAAAACATATACAGGCATTTTATAAGGCCATTGCTCAAAACCAAGTACCGTTTTATATGTACCACTTCCCATTACCAATACATCTATATTTTTTGTAAACTCTTCAAAGCTATTATCATCTTCATCTACACCATACTTCATTAGCCAATCTAATGAGTTGTCTTGTCTAGCTACAAAACCATCTAAACTTGAAGCCATAAAGACGTAACCATTTGAATACTTATCTTTCATATTATTTAAATTAAAAATGTAAATATACAGTGTATAATTTTAACATCAAAACTATACTTTCCACTCCACACATATTACACTTCCCTCCTACGTCGTCGTGTAAAAAGTGTTCCATTAACATTGCAGAAGTAACTTTTGATATAGATTTTTTTGAAAACTATTACGCAATATAATTTTGCTTTACCAAAGCAAAGTAACATAACGCAGAACATTATAATACAAATGTCTTATATGGATTTTGTATAATTTAGTACATGTAAATTTTAAATATATCAATTTTAATAATATAATCGAAAATCAAGTAATTTACAGGTTCTGTAATATTTTTGATGTAATTCTTCTACAACCTCTAACATATTATCATCTTCTTTAAATAAGTTAAAAAATGCTTTATCTAGGTTTGAGCTTGAAACGCCATTAAATTCATTACCATAACCAGAAATACCTTTAGCATTAGTAACATCTAAAAAATACTGTGCTTCTTCCTCATCTAAGTCTAAAACTTTGGCATTCGAAAAATGTAGAATTTTTCCTTTTAATCTTCCTTCAAAAATTTCAGCAATTTCTTGTAAATTATAGTAATAGTCATTTAAACAAATACTATTTGCTTCACCTTTCATTACCAAGTAAATTACTTCATAATCTTTAAAATTATGATCATCTAAAACCAATGTATTTAAACTGGCTTCTAAACTTTCTATGGTATCGCATGTTTTATATATACTAGCTATTCCATACTGCAAAGTTAGTTGTTCTATATTTTTTTGGACTTCGGTAATTTTGTTGGTTTCTATATTGTCAACAGCTTCCAAACAGTATACAAAATAATCTGTATCTATAAATTTTTCTTGAGATAATTGTTGGTCTTTCTTTAACAAATTTGAAGTTTTATAAAAATTAGTAGCTTTATTTAAGAATTACCTTTATTGCTTTTTCAATTTGAACATGAGCCATATCTAATAGGTTTCTGTTGTCTTTAGGTTTTAAAATAGATAATTCGGTGCAAGACAATATTACAGGTGTATGTGATGAATATTTGCTTATTAATTGATGGTATTTCTCAATAATTTTAATCGATTCTGTATTATTATAAATTTGTTTTCTAACAGTATCAATAAACAACATATCTTCTTGAGTTGGAAGTAGTATTTTTATTCCGTTTTCTAAAAATTGATTTTTTATATACGACGCATTCATGCTAAAATACGACCCGAACACTACAACTTTATTCCAATTATTTTCTTTAATTTTTTCTATACTTAAATGAAGAGGATGCAATATCTTTTTAGTAGTTTTTAATCTATCTATAGTTTCGTGAAGGGTAATATTAGGTATTAATAAATACGTTGTATTAAGCGTTTCCAACTCTTTTATATAATCATTTACAACAGTATCTAACTTTTCAGAAACTTTAGGTAATAAAGAGTTAATATCATTAAAATTTGCGTTTAATAATAGAAACGGATAGGTATTAAAGGCGCCTTTTTCTATGTTATATAAACGATTTAATTCACTTATATAAAATAAAGTAGAACGACTTCCAAGTCCTAATATAGCTAGCTTTGTATGTGGCATTTTAATGTCTTGTTAAGATATAATCAGCAAAATAAGCTTTACTATCTAGTATTTTATTGTCTAGCGTAAAATCTGTATTAACAATAAGTTTTTCAATTAAAATATCGTTATATTTTCTTGAAATTTCTGTGTGAATTTTTTCACCAGCTTCAAAATTGTAAGAAGTTTTAAGAGCATTTATAGTAACCGTTTGTTTTATTGTACTAACAATATAACTTTTGGCAATACCTTCATCTTCGTTATATTCTGGTTGATGTTCAAACTGTTCAAGATTAAAATCTGCATTTAATTCTTCATTAATTCGATGTAATAAATTAAGATTGAATTTAGCCGTAATTCCCTTAGTATCATTGTAAGCAGGTAAAACAATTTCTTTCGATTTTATTAAATCAACACCTAATAATAATTTATCTTTAGGATTTAAATTGGCTCCTAAATTATAAATAAATTGTGCAGCCATTTTATCATCCATATTACCAATGTTAGAACCTAAAAACAAGATGACTTTAGGATTATTACTGTGCTTTAAAGACTCTAAAACTTCAAAATAATCACCTTGTTGGGTTTTTACAGAAACAGTGGGTAATGTTTTTGAAAGATCTCTTTTTAGAAGGTTTAATGCATTTATAGAAATATCAATTGGAAGATAATCAAACTTAAAAAGCTGTTTATTTAATGCGCTTAAAAGCTTCTTAGTTTTTAATCCATCACCTGCGCCAAGCTCAATCAACTCGAAATGTGTATTTATATTTAATTGCAAAGCGTTTATGATATCTTGTGTTTTATATTGAAATATATCTAATTCGCTTCGAGTTAAATAATATTCAGGAAGATTCATTATCTCAACAAAAAGAGCATCGCCAATTTTATTATAAAAATATTTTGAAGGCAATGTTTTAGGTATAGTATCTAATCCTTTTTTTACTTCTTTTTTAAATGTTTCAATCATCTATTTTACTAATCTAATTCCGGTGAATTGCCACCTTTCTGTTGGGTTAAAAAAATTACGATATGTTGTGCTGCTGTGGTTTTTAGAGGTTGCAACAGATGCTCCACGAAGCACCATTTTGTTACTCATAAACTTTCCGTTATACTCACCTACTGCCCCATTCTCTTTCTGAAAATTTGGATAAGGTAAATACGCACTGTTTGTCCATTCCCAACGTTTTCCCCAATCTAATTGTTTAGCTGCAATTTCCCATTCAAATTCAGTTGGTAAACGCATACCTTTCCATTCGGCAAAAGCATTGGCTTCATAAAAATTAATATGACTTAAAATAGCATTTTTATCAATTTCTTGTAATCCTGCTAATGTATAATTGTGCCACTCGTCTTTTATTTTGTGCCAATACATTGGCGCATTAATCTGGTTTTTATTTACCCAAGCCCAACCTTCATCTAACCATAGATTAAAATTAGAATAGGCGCCAGATTCCATAAACTCTAAATAGTCGCCATTGGTAACTAAATGATTGTTTATTTCGAAATCATTTACATATACTTGATGAACTCCTAACTCATTATCATAACAAAAATCGGTTCCTTGGTAACCAATTTGGTATAAACCAGCTTTAATTTTTATGTTTTCTGAAGTAAAATTACTATCATTTATTAAATTAGAATCTTCATGATAAACAGGTAAAATAGCATTATGCCCTAGCATGTACTTTATATCTGTAATCATTAATTCTTGATGTTGTTGCTCGTGATTTAAACCTAATGTTATTAAATCTAGTATTTTTTGATCAGAAGTAAATTTTAAAAAATCTTGTATTTTAGAATCTACATATGCTCTATATTCAAACACTTTATCAGTACTTGGGCGTGACATGTTACCTCTATTAGTTTGCAAAATTCTACTGCCTACATTATTATAATAACTATTAAATAGAAAATTAAAATCAGCATCAAATTCTACATAATTCTGCATGTGATTTTTAAGAATAAAAGTTTCAAAAAACCAGGTAGTATGCGCTAAATGCCACTTTACTGGGCTAGCAAACGACACTACCTGAATAGAATAATCTTCTATTTTTAAAGGCTTACAAATAGTTTCTGTTTGTAAACGTATCGCTTTAAATGTTTTAATAATTTCTTTATTCAATAGTCATTTTTTTTAAGGGTTGTAATGATTTATAGCTTCTTTAAAAAAAAGAACAACATCGTTTACTTTTAAGTTGGTTTGTGGTAAAATGGCTCCTTTAAAACCTTCATTTTTCCAAATTCCGTTTTTTAATGATTTAAAACTAGAAGTGTCGATAGCAACATTTTCTCTATAACCACTAATATAAAAATAGTGATCTTTGTAAACATTATCTGGAATAGCAAGACCAAGCCCAAAAGAAATATCATTATCTAATAAAGCATTATAAATAGCTGTATCAAAATGATGTGGCCATATTCTTATAGCTGCTTTTTTATTGTAAATTTTATTAATTTCTTCAAGACTTAACTGTATTAGAGTTCTTAATTTAATTAATTCTTCTAAGTCTTTACTGCTTTTTATTGTATATGTAAATGAATTATCAATTGTATAGGGTAAATCATAATGAAAATTATAGTTGTAATTTTTAACTAATTTTTTTATCGAAGTTTCTTTTAACCAATTTAAAATTTCATAATGTGATTTTCCGTCTAATTTAAAAGATGTATTCTCTTTTTTAGATTTCCATACTAATGAAAATGTTTTATAATTTAAGCATAACTGATCTCCATCTTCTGATAATACATGTGTTTCTAATGAGCTATCTAAAATATTAAAACCTAAATTAGTGTGGCTATCGTCTGCTTTTTTTTCTAAAAAACTAATTGCTGCTGCGGCTAAATATTGTGAAGCTAAATGCATTTGTTTTTTCATTTTTATAGTTTTTAGAATTGTTTAAGTCGCACCTTTTTTTTAATAATTACAAATTTAAAACAGCTTAAAAATAAAAGTAATTTTATATAACTAATTATATAAAAATTTTATTTCTGAATTTAATAAAATTATTCTGTAGATTTAAAAAATATAATATGTTTTTCGATAGAATCTTTAATTATAACTTAATACATAGTGTTATTATTCTTGGAAGTTTTAGGTATTTGCTGAATACTATCCCAATGCTCTATAATTTTTCCATTATCATCAAACCTAAAAAAACCCATAGTAATATATTGATCATTATTGGGCCATATTTGATGTGTATGCAAAGCTACTAAATCATTTTCTGCAACACTTCTTACAAAATTTATAGATTTTACGGGGTATTCTTTTTGCATACTATTAAAATAATCTATAAATGCTTTTGAACCATCAGCAACAATTGGATTATGTTGCTTGTAATCGTTGCCAACATACAATTCTACCACTTTTTTTGGGTTACCTTCATAAGCCATTTTATAAAAAGCAATGACATTTTTTTGTTTTCTGCTAGATCCAAATGTTTAGTTTTTAAGTTTTAATTCAGCTAATTTTTCTGCATTTAGGGTTTCACCTTCTAATGTTTGTTACTTCTTTTATCTTAGATTTTGTCCACACAAGTTGGGCAACTTGCTACAAACTAAAGAACACATGTTTTAATTTTTTTTAATAGTAAGTTACAAAGCAAACTGTTTTTTGTAACCTATTTTGAAATTAAATCAAAAGATAATTTTATACCCTGTATAATCATTCCAGTTCCAATAATAGCTATTATTAACCCCATTATTTTACCTATAACAGAAATAACATTATTACCAACTACTCTGACTATTAAGTCACTTAATTTAAACGTAAAATAAGTTAATAAACTCATTAACCCAAAAATAGCAATTACTAGAAATAATTGTAAAGATTCTACTTTAGATACAAAATTCATTGCCGTTACAATAGTTCCTGGTCCTGCTAAAATTGGTATTGCAAGTGGTGAAACAGCTATATTTTCATCTATATCTATATTATCAATGGTTTTTACATTAGATTGCTTTGATTGTAACATATCAAAACCAATAAAAAAAATTAAAATACCTCCTGTTATTTTAAATGCAGGAATACTAATATTAAATAATTCAAAAATATATTTACCTAAAAGAATAAATACAGTTACAATAATAAATGCTGTTATATTAGCCCTTTTATTAATATCTAATTTTGTTTTCTTATCTGCTCCTTGCGTTAAAGACAAAAAAACGGTCATATTAGATATTGGATTTGTCATAGCAAAAAAGGCCGTAAATACGGTAATTGAAAACGTAATGATATTGTCCATGAATTGTTGATTTTAATAATGCAATAACTTGTTTTACTACTACTCTACCAAAGTATTTTACATTTTTTTTTGCACATTAATCTTTTATTTCTTCTGATAAACAAAGCAAAGGTTTAATTATTCGTTATCTTTAAGATGCATACTAAGTTTTCTTATTTTTTAAAATGCTTTGTATCTTGCAAAAAAAATATCTATGATATAAATTAACAAAAAATTTTAATGCAATAAATATAAAAAATATGTGGTAAATATATTTTTAAAACACTAATTATCATTAAAATAAGGTAAATACTTTTACTATAAAAAATATAGTTGCTAACTAAGTTAATGTAGATTAACTTTGTAAATAATAATTACTATAAAATGGACAGAAAAGAATTGTTTGAAAAAAGACCAAAGATTAAAATTAATGGTAAAATATTTTTTTGCCCAACAAGTGCTGCAATGGAATTGATTGGCGGAAAATGGAAAAGTGTGATATTAACTCACTTAATTGATAGTAAAAAGCGTTATAACGAATTACGAAAAGAAATTCCTGGTATTACAGAACGTACATTAAGTTTACAGCTAAAACAGTTAGAGGCTAGTGGTATTGTAAATAGAAAGGTTTTTACTAAAAAACCACCTTTAAAAGTAGAATATACACTTACTGAATTTGGACAAACACTTATACCTATTTTAAGCCTAATTACAGAATGGGGTTTGCATGCTGCAGAAACAAAAGGCGAGTTTATTTTTAAAAAATAAAAACATCTTAATTATATTATAACTTTGCTACTGTTCTTAAAAGCAGCAATAACAGCACCTTCCGTATAACCGCCAAACTCTGTAGCTGTTTCCGTTCCTGAAAATAATAATTTCTCATTCATATATAAAAATAAAATTGTCACCTATATAAATTCTCTCTAAGTAAGTTTGGGTTAATTGATATTTTGTTTTTTTTTCGTTTTAATCACTTTTAAAAAACTATTTTTTTGTTACTTTTATTTTAAAACTTACTACTTATTGTTGATTATATTTGTGTGAAAATTTCACTTTCTGGCAATCTAGATTTTGGTGTTTTATCTGTTGAGTTAAAATCAGATTCAGCTCTATAACCTAAAGAAACAGCGACTAATGAAGTAAATCCTTTTTCTCTTAATCCAAACTCTTCATCTAAAGCTTTTACATCAATTCCTTCCATTGGTGTAGCATCAATTTTTAAACTTGCAACTCCTAATAAAAAGTTTCCAATGTTTAAATATACTTGTTTCTCCATCCAATGCTGATAGTCTTTTAAATCGTATTTATGAATATCAGCAAAGGCGTTCATTCCTCCATACATCCCGTTTTTTATATCTTCATTAGGGAATCTTCCATCTTTATCTTGTACCTCTAAAAGGTGTTTAAAATAAGCCTCATCTGATCCTTCACTTGTTTTAGAACAAAACAATACAACGGCAGAAGCGTTTACTACTTTTGGTTCATTAAAATGAAAAAAGCCTTGTGTTCCTTTTGCTATTCGTTCTTTACCCTCTTTAGTTTCTGCAATAATAAAGTGCCAAGGTTGTAAATTTACACTTGAAGGACTCATCCTTAATAAATTTTTTACTTGTACCATATCTGCATCAGATATTTTCTTTGTTGCGTCAAATTCTTTAGTGGTATATCTCCAATCTAATGTTTCTTTTAAATTCATCTTATATATTCTTAAGTTAAACTATCATTTTTATAGTCACAAAAATATGTATAGTAATTATAGTTTACAATAACGGTCATGAAGTATAGTATCAAAAAACCAATATAAATTACTGTTTATTAATTAAATGACCTATTCGTATATTTTACAAGTTTAAAGTGTTTTTTTATAATTGATGAAATAAATTGTAGGTATGAAAATAATTTTTGGGTAAAATTGAGAATGATATAGATAAAAAATGTTTGAAAGAAAACTTAACAAAAATTAATAGAAAAGAGTACTGTAATAATACTTCTTATTGATTACTAAAATTAGTACTATTTTATCATTCAATTATATTTCTTTGAAAATTTATTAACCTTTATTTAATTGTATCTTTGCAGTTATTAAAACACTAACCAAATTAGTTATTCTTTTTATTTTCTATGCCTTTTAAAAAATTACATTTTGATATAAAAGAGAAATTAGAATCTCTTGAAATAACGACACCTACTCCTTTTCAAAAAGCGAGTATTCCTGTTATAAAAAGTGGTGCAAATGTTTACTGTACTGCTCCAGAAGGTAGCGGAAAAACAACAGCACTAATATTAACAACATTACATAAGTTAAAATTTGAAGCCATTGGTACTGCACCAAGAGCAATCGTTTTAGTAGAAAATAACGAAAAGGCAACCGAAATTTATAACGCTTTTTTAAAATATACTAGATATCATGAATTTAGAGTGTATTTAGGTGACGAGAGGTTACATATTGATGTATTAAAATCAGAAATATTTGAAGGAATTGATGTGCTGATTGCTACTCCTAAAATTGTAAATAAATTACTTTTATTAGAGGGGTTAAGCACTTCGCAATTAAAAATATTTAACATACATGATGCTGATTTTTTAGTTAATAACGCTTCTTACACAACTCTTATGTCAATCACTCAGAGTGTAAATAAATGTCAGTTTGTAATTTATTCAGAAAAAATGCCTCCTATTCTAAAGCGTTTAGAGTCTTATTTTATGCAATATGCTAAGACTGTTTCGGTTTAATAAAAAAACAAATTAGTAATCTACTAAAATACAAATACAGCATTCAAAATAATTTTAAATGCTGTATTTGTATATAATAGTTTTATTTAAGTGATTTCATATCAATTACAAACCTATATTTAACGTCGTTTTTAGTAACACGATCATAAGCTGTATTAATTTCTTGCATATTTATAAGCTCAATATCACTAGTAATATTATGTTTACCACAAAAATCTAACATTTCTTGTGTCTCTTTTATACCACCTATTAAAGAACCCGCAATACGCTTACGTCCCATAATAATACTTCCTCCATTAAATGGTTTTAAAGGTTCTACTGCACCAACTAATACCATTGTTGCATCAATTTTAAGTAATCCTAAATAAGGATCCATTTCATGACCAACAGGAATCGTATTTAAGATAAAATCAAAACTTCCTTGATGTTTTTTCATGTCATCTGCATCTTTTGATACTAAAACTTCATGAGCTCCTAGTCTTTTAGCATCTTTACCTTTTTCTGGCGACGTGGTAATCATAACAACATGAGCTCCTAATGCATTGGCAAACTTAACTCCCATATGGCCTAAACCACCTAAACCTATTACCCCTACTTTATCACCTTCTTTCACTTTCCAATGCGCTAATGGCGACCACGTAGTAACTCCTGCACATAATAAAGGTGCTGTTGCTGCTTCATCTAAGTTTTCTGGTATACGAAGTACAAATTTCTCATCTACAACTACAGATGTTGAATAACCTCCATATGTTTGAGCACCTTCTATATGTTTATCAGGACTGTTATATGTCCAAGTACTTCCTTTTTCACAAAACTGCTCTAAATCTTGCTCACAAGGCGCACATGTTTGACAAGAATCTACCAAACAACCTACACCTACTAAATCACCTACTTTATAGTTGCTTATATTGTCACCTATTTCTGTTACACGACCAATAATTTCGTGGCCAGGTACTACAGGATAGTTAGATCCTTTCCAATCATTTCTTGCTGTATGTATATCACTATGGCAAACACCACAATAGGTAATGTCTATTTTCACATCTCCTACTCCTACTGCTCGCCTACTTATATCTAAAGGTATTAAATCTTCTGTTGATGCTGTTGCACCGTATGCTTTTACTATTGTTGTAGCCATTATTGTGCGTTTTTTAAAGTGATTTTTAATTCGATGTTTGTATTTAATAATTTAGATATAGGACACACTTCTTTTGCTTTATGTGCTATTTGCTGAAACTGTTCTGCGTCTATATTTGGTACATCTCCTTCTAAATTTAAAGTAATTTTAGTTATTGCTCCGTCTTCAAAACTCACTGTAGCATCAACATTTAAATTTGTTGCTGTAAAATCAGCTTCGTTTAATAAAAAACTCAATTGCATAGCAAAACAACCAGCGTGGGCTGCTCCTATCAATTCTTCAGGGTTTGTTCCTTTTTCTCCATTTTCAAAACGAGTTTGAAATGAATATTGTGTTTTATCTAAAACATTACTTCCTGTTGTAATACTTCCTTTTCCCTCTTTTCCACTTCCTTTCCATTCTGCATTTGCTTTTCTTATAAATTTCATAATATATGTGTTTTAGGTTAAATTATTTATTTTGAAGCTTTCGGATAATCTGTATACCCTTTTGCTCCGGTAGTATAAAATGTATCTTCATTCCATGTTGCTAATTCCAGGTTGTTTTCAAAACGCTCTACTAAATCAGGATTAGAGATAAATGGTTTTCCGTAAGCTACTAAATCAGCTAGGCCTTCTTCAATGATTTTATTTCCTTTTTCTTGATCAAAAGCTGAATTAATCATTAAGGTACCGTTATACAAAGGTCTAAAGTGTTTTGCTATTTCAGTAACAGCATGTTTAACTTCAGATACATCTGTAAAAGGTTCTGAAAGATGAATGTATGCTAAGTTGTAATCGTTTAATTTCTTAATAATATATTCGAAAGTTGGAATTGTGTCTTCATCCATAGTCATTCCGAATAAACCATTTAATGAAGGATTAAAGCGTGCTCCTATTTTTTCTTGGGGAATCACTTCTTTTACAGCATCAAGTACTTCAAAAAAGAAACGAGTTCTGTTCTCTATAGTTCCACCATAATTATCTGCTCTTTTATTAGAGGTTCCGTTAAAAAATTGATGAAATAAATAACCGTTAGATGAGTGTATTTCTACACCATCAAAACCAGCTTTAACTGCATTAGCCGCTGCATTTTTAAAATCTTGAATTGTTTCTTTAATATCTTCAACAGTCATTTCCTTAGGCGTAACAGTATCTTTAAAACCTTCTGGAGTATATGATTTTGCATTAGGGTTTATTGCTGATGCAGATAAAGGCAGTTTATCATTATGAAAATCAGGATGCGACATTCTACCAACATGCCATAATTGAATGAATATTTTTCCTCCTTTATCATGTACACGTTTAGTTACTTTCTTCCAACCTTCAACTTGCTCATCAGAATGAATTCCTGCTGTATGAATATATCCTACCGCTTTGGTAGATACTTGAGAACCTTCTGTAATAATTAATCCAGCAGAAGCACGTTGCTCATAATATAAACCATGTAAATCATCCGTTGGTATATTACCACTACTGTCTGCTCTACTACGCGTCATGGGTGCCATGACAACTCGGTTTGCTAAATTAATATTTTTATTATATGCCGTTAATAGGTGTTGTTTGTTCATGTATTTTGCTTGTTTTAGTAATAAAAAACAAAGCTACGGCACATAATTATCAATCTCATTGACATAGATCAATTGAGATATAATTAACTTTTTATTTGTTGCCTTACACGACTTAAATTTTCTGGAGAAACACCTAAATAATTAGCAATATCATAATTAGGTACCCTATCTTCTATTTTTGGATAGGAAGTACAGAATTCAAGATACCGTTCTTGTGTGTTCTTTTCTAAAGTTGATAATATTCGTTTGCGTTGAGATATAAAAGCTTGAGTTGTTAAGATTCTGAAATAACGCTCAAAAATAGGCGCTTTGTGATAAATATGTTGAAGATTATCATAGTTAATAGCCAACAATTCAGAATCTTCAATAGCTTCTATATATAATTTTGAAGGTATTTTATTATAAAAAGCATCAAAATCGCCAACCCACCAGTTTTCTATAGCAAACTGAATTATATGGCTACTCCCTTTATCATCTAAATAATAAGCCTTTAAACAACCTTTAATAACAAAATACTCATGTTTAACAGTTGTACCTGGTTTTAATAAGAATTGACCTTTAGATATTGATACTTTATTTAAAGCCTTATTAAACATCTCTAAATCTAATTTCGTAGGATTTATATGATTTTTAATGTGTTTTAGAATAGATTTATACATACTGCAAAGATGCCTATTTTAATAATTAAAATTCTTTTAAGTTTAGTAATATTTATGAATGATTAGATCTTCTTTATTGTAGTATAAATAAATACTATGCTTAAAAAATGAATGTTCATTCTTTTTTAATACTTTTGTACCATCAAAATAAAAAAATGAAACATATCTGGAATTTTTTACGCGTGTTATTAGCAATATTTATAGTATATGCAGGAATACAACATTTTATTAAACCTGATTTTTTTTACGCATTTGTGCCTGATTTTTTAATATACAAATCAACAATTATATACGTATCAGGTATTATAGAAATCGTTCTTGGTATACTGTTATTAATTCCTAAATATACACGTGTTGCAGCAAGTGGAATATTAATTTTAATGTTGCTTTTTTTACCAATACATATTTGGGATGTTATTACAGATACTCCTGCAATTGGTAGTCATAAAGCTGCTTTAATAAGATTACCAATGCAATTTGTTTTGATAGCACTAGCTTATAAATTAAAAAAAACAACCAAAAATGGCTAAACTCCAAAAAAGTATAGATAAAAGAAACGCACTTGTTAAAGCCACAATTGAATTGGTAAATAACAATGGGTTTCATGCTACACCAATGAGTAAAATAGCCAAAATGGCTAAAGTTTCTCCGGCAACCATCTATTTATATTTCGAAAACAAACAAGATTTAGTAAATCAAACATATATAGAGGTTAAAGCTAAATATACAGATTATGCTTTTAAAACTTATGATGAAAATACATCTGTAGAACTCGGATTTGAAGTTATTTGGAAACGTATTGCTGATTTTAAATTAAAAGATCCAGAAAACTCAATGTTTTTAGCACAATGTGATAATACACCAATGATTGATGAACCTAGTAGACAAGAAGGTATAAAACACCTACAACCCCTACTCGACTTATGGAATCGCGGAAAAAATGAAGGCATTATAAAGCCAATGTCAGATTATATATTATATGCATATGCCATAAACCCTTTATCATTTTTAGTGATTTCTCAGAAACGAGGTGTATTTACACTAGATAAAACACATATTGAAGAAGCTTATCAATCAGCTTGGAATAGTATAAAAGTATGTAAATAACATGAAAAAAACAGCCATTATATTAGGTGCAACTGGTTTAACGGGTTCTAATTTATTGAAGAAATTAATCAATGATAATCGTTATGAGAGCATAAAATTGTTTTCAAGATCTAGAATTGATGGATTACCAACAAAAGTAACACAGTATATAGGTGATCTTTTAAAACTAGAAGATTTTAAAACAGATTTTACTGCCGATGAAGTGTTTTGTTGTATTGGTACAACTGCAAAAAAAACACCTGATAAAAATTTATATAAAAAGATAGATCATGGTATTCCTGTAACTGCTGCCAAATTAGCAAAAGAAAATAAAATCAACACCTTTTTAGTTGTTTCAGCAATGGGCGCAAATAAAAAAAGTAGTGTGTTTTATAATAAGACAAAAGGAGAAATGGAAAATGATGTTTTACTTCAAAATATCGAAAAAACTATCATTTTAAGACCTTCTTTAATTGGTGGCGAACGAAAACAACGCAGAATATTAGAGCAAATAGGCTTAAGTGTTTTTAAAATTATACAACCATTATTTATAGGTAAATTAAACAATTATAAAATAATTGATGCTGATGATATTGCAGAAGCAATGATTCAACTAGCAAATAATAAAAATAATACCGAAGTAATTATTACTTCAAACCAAATAGTAAAACTTTCAAAAAAATAAAATATGGAATTATTAGACAAATTAAATTGGAGATATGCTGCTAAAGCAATGAATGGCGAAAAAGTAGCAGAAGATAAAATAGAACGCATTTTAGAAGC
This sequence comes from uncultured Tenacibaculum sp., assembly GCA_964021635.1. GTDB lineage: Bacteria > Bacteroidota > Bacteroidia > Flavobacteriales > Flavobacteriaceae > Polaribacter. Next base: position 19,582 of record CAXHZZ010000019.1, on the reverse strand, counting down.
TGCTCGTTTGGCTGCAACATCAAGCGGATTACAACCTTTTGAGATTTTTGTAGTTAAAAATCAAGAAGTAAAAGAACAAATAAGACCCATTGCATGGAATCAATCTGTGATTACAGACTGTTCACATTTATTAGTTTTTGCTGCATGGGATACTTATACAGAAGATAGAATTAATTACATGTTCGATTTAACAAATGAAATTCGTGGTTTTAAGAATGAGGGTTGGGAAAACTACCGACAAATGTTATTAGGTATGTATCCACAAAAAGATACAGAAGAAAACTTTAATCATGCTGCTAAACAAGCATATATTGCCTTTTCTCATGCTATTATAGCTGCAGCCTATGAAGGTGTAGATGCAACACCTTTAGAAGGTTTTGAGCCAGATGCCGTAGATAAAATTTTAGGTTTACGTGAAAAAGGTTTACGTAGTGCAGTTTTATTACCATTAGGGTACAGAAAAGAAAATGAAGATTGGTTGGTTAACTTAGTAAAAGTTAGAAAACCTATGACAGATTTAGTTACTGTAATAGAATAATAGTTATTAGTACTCTAATTGAATTATTAATTTTAAAAAAGAAAAAAATGAACAATTTTGAATTTAAAAATCCTACTAAAATTATTTTTGGAAAGGACACTATAAAAGAAGTAGCAAAAGAAATACCAAGTAACGCAAAAGTATTATTGCTTTATGGAGGTGGAAGTATTAAGAAAAATGGAATTTACGATCAAGTAAAAACCGCCTTAGTAAATGTAGATGTTACTGAGTTTGGAGGTATACCTGCAAATCCTGAATACGCAACGCTATTGGATGCCTTAAAAATAATTAAGGACGAGAAAATCACCTATTTACTTGCTGTTGGAGGTGGTTCTGTTATTGATGGAACTAAATTTTTATCTGCAGCAGCAGTATATGAAGGCGAAACCCCTTGGGATATTTTAACTAAAAAAATTAGAACAGAAAAAGGAATGCCATTTGGTACAGTTTTAACATTACCAGCAACAGGATCTGAAATGAATTCTGGAGCTGTTATTACAAGAGCTGAAACTAAAGAAAAACTATCTATGGGAGGTCCTGGATTGTTTCCTGTGTTTTCGGTGTTAGACCCACAGGTTATTACTTCTATTCCAGAACGTCAATTAGCAAACGGATTAACAGATGCTTTTACACACGTTTTAGAGCAATATATGACATATCCTATTGGCGCTTTATTACAAGATCGTTTTGCTGAAAGTATTTTACAAACATTGGTAGAAGTAGCTCCTATAGTTTTAAAAGACCCTACAAATTACCAAGCAGCATCTAACTTTATGTGGAGTTGTACAATGGCCTTAAACGGATTAATACAAAAAGGAGTTCCTGGAGATTGGGCAATACATATGATGGGCCATGAATTAACGGCTTTATTTGGTATTGATCATGCTCGTACTTTAGCAATAATTACTCCAAGTCATTACAAATATAACTTCGAAGCTAAAAAAGAAAAATTAGCGCAATATGGTGAGCGAATTTGGAATATCACTGAAGGAACTACAGATGATAAAGCATATGCTGCTATAGAAAAAACAACTGCTTTTTTCCATGAATTAGGTATTGATACAAAATTATCTGATTACACGAAAGATTATGAAGGTACTGCTGAAGAAGTTGCGAAACGTTTTGCAGAGCGTGGGTGGAAATTAGGAGAAAGACAAGCCTTACTACCAAAAGATGCTGAAAAAATAGTTAAAATGGCTTATTAATTTTATAAAATGAAAATATTACAAACACTAGCGCTAACGCTTACTATTATTACAGCGTCGAGTTGTAAAGAAGCTAAAAAAAATACAACTTCCAAAGAAGTATCAAAAGAAATAACTACACTAAAAAAAGATAAAAAAATGAAAGTATTATTTGTATTAACATCTCACGATAAATTAGGAGATACAGGAAAAAAAACAGGATTTTGGGTTGAAGAATTTGCAAGCCCATATTACTCATTATTAGATAAAGGTGCAGAAATTACTATAGCAACTCCAAAAGGAGGAGCTGCTCCAATAGACCCAAGTAGTGATTCACCTGATGCAGCTACAGAAGCTACTGATCGTTTTAACAAAGATGATGAGGCTAAAGCTAGAATAGCAAATACAAACAAGTTATCTGACATTAATGCAGACGATTTTGATGCAGTATTTTATCCTGGTGGTCATGGACCATTATGGGATTTAGCTACTGATGTAACTTCAATTGCTTTAATCGAAAAGTTTAATAGTCAAGATAAACCGGTAGCATTTGTATGCCACGCTCCTGCTGCTTTAAAAAATGTTAAAAATGCAGATGGTACTTTTTTAGTAAACGGTAAAAAAGTAACAGGTTTTACAAATACAGAAGAAGCCGCTGTTGGATTAACAAATGTTGTTCCTTTCTTAGTAGAAGATATGTTAAGTGAAAACGGAGGAATATACTCTAAAAAAGATGATTGGGCTGCTTATGCAATTCAAGATGGTAATTTAATTACGGGGCAAAACCCGGCATCTTCTGAATTGGTTGCAGAAAAATTATTACAAAGCTTAAAATAATTTAAATTAAGTGTATAAAAAAGGCTGTCATTAAAATGACAGCCTTTTTTTATGAAAATATTTTACCAATCGATAGGGAAATAATCTTTTAAGAATTTTCCAGACCAATGTTTACCACTATTAATTCCGTCAATTAATGGGTCCATAACTCTTGCGGCACCATCAACAATATCCAACGGTGGTTGAAAATCATGAACTTCAACTTTCTTTTTAGATAATTCTGCCGGATCTTCATCTGTAACCCAACCTGTATCTACCGCATTCATGTAAATACCTGATTTTGCAAATGTAGAAGCCGAAGTATGTGTTAACATATTTAAAGCTGCTTTAGCCATATTAGTATGCGGATGTCTTTCTTCTTTTTTAAAGCGATGAAATTTACCCTCCATAGCAGAAACATTTATTATATGTTTTTTACCGGTATTTTCTTTCATCATTAAGTTAGACAAGCGATTGCACAAAACAAATGGCGCAACAGCATTAACCAACTGTACTTCTACCATTTCTGTAGTTTCAATTTCGCCTAATTTTAAACGCCAACTATTGGTTTTTCTTAAGTCTACTTGTTGTAAATCAGCATCTAATTGCCCTTCAGGAAAAACTTCTGATGTTTGTAATGAGTTATCAAAACTATACGGTATCTGCGATAATTCAGCCGAATTACGTAATCCTATTCCAGGCTCTGGTCCGTGCCAAGTAACAGGCAACACGTTGTTTTTATCCGTTTTAGAAGGACCAACACTTAAACTCGACAATTCTTCTAAACAACTTTCATGATCTTTTAATAATCTTTGCGCTAACTTCGGAAGTTTGTCAACAGGTAATTTTTCATTTTCCATTAAGTGGAAATAAAATCCTGACGGTCTCCTTACTGTTTGAGCAGCATTGTTTATTAAAATATCTAATCGATCGTATTTCTGTTCTATATAATTACAAAAAATTTCTACACTAGGAATATGCCTTAAATCAAGACCATGAATATGCAAACGATCACTCCAGTCTTTATAATCTTCTTCTTTAGAAAATCGGATAGCAGAATCTGCTGGAAAACGTGTAGTAGCTACAACTGTTGCGCCCGAACGCAATAACATTAAGGTGATATGATAACCAATTTTTAAACGCGAACCTGTAATTACAGCTACCTGGCCTTTTAAATCGGTAGTTTGAAAACGTTTAGCATAATTTAAATCACCACAATCTTTACACATTGTATCGTAAAAATGATGCAGTTTTGTAAACATGGTTTTACAAACGTAACAGTTTCTTGCAGATTCTAATTCTAAAGTATCTTCATTAATAGCTGCGGCTCCTAATAATTTAGGTGCTACAAATAATGCTGCTTCACGTGCAGAGCGAATTCCTGTAGTTTTTCTTGCATGTGTATCCTTCGCAATCATTTTACGTTTTGCAGCCTTTTTAGCATCTTTTCTTCTACGTTCAAACTCATCACGATTTGGCCTAGTTAATTTACCTGCAGCCTTAAATAACGCCACTCTTTGTGCTTCTGGTAATTCGAAAAGTTGATTCGTATCCTCTAATAAATGTTGCAATGTATTAATGCAAGATGCGATGTCTATATTCGATTTTTCTTCACTCATAAACGAAACTGTTTATTTTTTATTTTTAGAAGTTTAAGTATATACTTTGTGTCTGGGCGCGAAATTACCTATTTTAAATGAATTTATTTTATCTATTACCTGATAAAAAAACTTCACAACGATCACTTCTTAATAATTCTAAAAACAAAAAAGAGATTAACCATATTGGTAAATCTCTTTTATTATATCTAATGGCTCTTTACAATAAAGCCGAAATTATTAAAGTAAGATTAATTATTTAACCAAAGTTACTTTTACAGCATTCATACCTTTCATCCCTTTTTCAAGCTCGAAACTTACTTTATCGTTTTCTGAAATCTGATCAATAATACCACTTACGTGTGTAAAATATTTTTCTTGATCTGCAGAATCGATAATAAATCCAAACCCTTTAGATGAATCGAAAAAAGAAACAGTTCCTTTTCTAACCGGATCAAATGCTTCTTTATCTCCTTCTAAGGTTTTAGGTACACTTACTTGAATGTCTTCTAAACTGATTTCTTCTATTACTTGATCTGGATCAGGAGGAGTAGAGCTTAAATTTCCATAAGCATCTGTATATGCAAATTCAATTCCTGTAGGTCCATTTTCCCTTATTTCAGCCTTGCGAGCTTCCATTTTTTTTCTTTTATCTTCACGTTTTTTTAAACGCTTTTTCTCTTTTTCATTCTTATTAAATGATTGCTGAGATTTTGCCATAAGATTTATTAATATATATATTTATTACTATTTATGATTTGGAGTATTGATACGTACTTTTTAAGATGTTATCATAATCGCCCCAATATAACCCTAAATTACGTATTTTTTTTGATTTTTTTTGATTTTTTTCACTTAAAAGTTCTTTTAAACCTAAATTAAAAAGAAAAAGTATTACTTCTAATTACATTCTGTGAAAAGAAAAAGTCCATCAAAGAATGATGGACTTTTAAAACTTAAAGTATATTTTTTAGATAACTTTTACGTTAACCGCATTTGGTCCTTTTTTTCCTTCTTCTAAATCAAACTCAACTTCGTCTCCTTCACGAATTTCATCAATTAAACCTGAAACGTGTACAAAATGATCTTTTGTTACTCCTTCTTCAGTGATGAAACCAAATCCTTTAGTGTCATTGAAAAATTTTACTATTCCTTTACTCATTGTAATGTAATTAAATTTATAATACTTATTAGTTTGCAAAGATGGTACCATATTTTATATAAAATACATATTAATTGATTTATTTTTAATTAACCTTGTATATCATATTAATTATCGTTCTTTAAAATAAACTTATTATTTTCTTTTTTTATCTTTCTCTACTTTTGTAGTATTAGATTGTGCTAAATAATTAGCTAATACTTTATCAACCAACTCTTCCTTAGTTAAATGATGAAAGATTGTTTTTATTTTTGATTTAAATTCTTCTGAAACGTTACGGTTAGGCTTTGTTTTAAATATTTTATTAGCCCATATTAATCCATTATTTTCTTCAATACTTTTTGCATCTGCTTTTTTAAATGGTTTAAAACTAATACCTAGTTCCTTTTCAAAATCTGCAATATCTTTTACTTCTTCCTCTTGTAAAATAGTTAACGAAAGTCCGGTTGCTCCTGCCCTAGCCGTTCTACCACTTCTATGCACATAAGCATCATAAGTGTCTGGTAAATGGTAATTTACAACATAAGAAACTTCTTTTACATCAATACCACGAGCAGCTAAATCGGTAGCAACTAATATATTTATATGTCCTTCTCTAAATTGCCCCATAATTCGATCACGAATTCCTTGGGTTAAACTTCCGTGTATAGCTCCTGAAGAAAATTTATTGATAGCTAAATTCTTAGCCAATTTATTAACTGCAGCTTTCGTTTTACAAAAAATAATACCTCGTTGCCCTATTTTTGAATTTAAAAAATGAAGTAAAACTTCTAATTTTTCTATTGGCTCTACTACAACATATTGATGATCGATACCTTGGTGACCAACTGTTGTCATGTCTGCTTCAACATTAATTACATGTTTTGACATATAATTTTGCACCAATTGTTTTATTGTGCCAGGCATTGTTGCTGTAAACAATAATGTTCTTCTCGATTTAGGAATTTCTTTAATAATACTATCCAAACCTTCTCTTAAAGCACTTACCATTTCATCAGCTTCATCTAAAATAAAATATGTAATGTGCTTAACATCTATCGCATTTCTTTTTATTAAATCAGCCAAACGACCTGGTGTTGCCACAACAATATGAGTATCCGATTGTAAACGCTCTATTTGTGGTTTAATAGGTATTCCTCCACAAACTGCTGCGATTGATATTTTTGGACTATTAGCAGAAAATAACGTAAGATTATTATATATCTGTTGTCCTAATTCTCTCGTAGGAGCAAGCACAATTGCTTGTACTTTAGATGAAGTTACATCTATTAATTGTAATAAAGGTAAACCAAAAGAAGCTGTTTTACCTGTTCCGGTTTTTGCCAATACAACTACATCTTCTTTTTGATTTAGTATCACAGGAATCGCCTTTTCCTGCACATCTGTTGGTACAGAAATTTGTAATTTGGCTAAACTCTGTTGTAATTCTGCATTAATTCCTAAATCTGAAAACTGTTTTGGCATAAAATATTTTTTATGCAAAGATAATCACACTTATAAGAAATACGATCAATTTATATTCTTATTCCTTTTATTCAGGTGACTACTTACAAATAGTATTATTTCTAATAACAAAAACCTGCTTTTAAAGCAGGTTTTTGTTATTAAATAGTTCGGGTTTTGCACCTTTAATGTCTTTATAAAAGGCATAAAAATGAGCAAAATCAGCTTTTATATCATCCGTTACATAAAACGGCTTTGATAACTTTACTTGTTTATTTTCAAAATCGAAACCAAGCATAACAATTGGCACATTAGCTCCCTTTGCTATATAGTAAAAACCTGTTTTCCATTTATCTACATATTGCCTTGTACCTTCTGGTGAAATTGCTAGCCTAAATTCTTCTTTTGAGTTAAAAACATCTATAATTGCATCTACAACGTTTGAGCTTTTAGTTCTGTCTATTGGTGCCCCACCTAAAGCTCTAAAGAAAAAGCCAAAAGGAGGTTTGAATAATGATTTTTTGCCTACAAAATTAAGTTTGGTTTTTGTGATGTTTCTAGAGAACAAGCCCACATAAAAGTCTTCCCAACTAGTGTGTGGTGCTCCTATTAGTACATATTTTTTAAGTTCTTTCGGAAACTCTCCATCAAACTTCCATCCTAAAATTTTTGTAAATATAAATTTAGATATCATCTATTAAATATAAAGTTCAAAATTACGCTTTTCTATATGAAATTCAAACAAAATTAACCAATCATACGTTATATTTGTTAGTCTATAAATTTACGTGATTCTAATGGATACTTCTCTTTTAATAAGCATTTCTGCCTCGTGTACCTTAATTTTTGGTTTTGTTATTGGTTATCTTTTATCAAAATTAAAGGTTAAACAACAATTAACAGGTTTAGAAAAAAAAATAACAACTCAACAAATATATTCTTCTAATTTAGAAATTCAAAAAACTGAAATTCAAGGTCGTTTATCTGATAAATTAAAGGAAACTGAAGAAATCCGTAGAGAAAAAGAATTTTTAAATATTGAATTAGTTAGAAAGAATGAGGAATTAAAAAACCTTCAAATAAAACTGAACGAAAACAAAGTTGAAGTAGAGAAACTACAAGATAAATTTACTAAAGAATTTGAAAACTTAGCTAATAAAATTTTAGATGAAAAGTCAAGTAAATTTACTGAGCAGAATAAAGAGAATATTAAAAACATCTTATATCCGCTTCAAGAAAAAATAAAAACTTTTGAAGATAAAGTAGATAAAACTCATAAAGAAAGTATTGATTATCATGCAGCTTTACGTCAGCAAATTGTAGGTTTAAAAGAGTTGAATTTACAAATGAGTAAAGAAACTATCAATTTAACAAAAGCCTTAAAAGGCGATAATAAAATTCAAGGAAACTGGGGGGAATTAGTTTTAGAGCGTGTTTTAGAAAAATCTGGTTTAGAAAAAGACAGAGAATACTTTGTACAACAGTCTTTTACAAATGATGAAGGCAAACGTGTTTTACCCGATGTGGTGATTCATTTACCGGATAACAAAAAAATGATTGTTGATTCAAAGGTTTCACTAACCGCTTACGAACAATATGTAAATACAGATGATGGTTTGGAGAAAGAGCGTTTTTTAACAGCACATATTAATTCTTTAAAAAAACATGTAACACAGTTATCTGAAAAAAAATATGAAGATATTTATAAAATTGAATCTCCAGATTTTGTATTACTTTTTATACCTATCGAGCCTGCTTTTGCTATTGCTTTAAATCAAGATAATTCATTATATAATAAAGCATTTGAAAAAAATATTGTTATTGTTACGCCAACTACGTTATTAGCCACTTTACGTACAATTGATACTATGTGGAATAACGAAAAACAACAACGAAATGCGCTAGAAATAGCCAGGCAAGCAGGTGCTTTATATGATAAGTTTAATGGGTTAGTACAAGATTTAATCGGAATAGGGAAGAAAATAGACGCCTCTAAAGATGATTATAATGCTGCAATGAACAAGTTGGTAGATGGTCGTGGTAATCTTATAACTAGTGTTGAAAAACTGAAAAAAATGGGCGCAAAAGCTAAAAAAGCATTACCAGAAAATATTATTGAAAGAGCACGGGGGAATGAATAAAAAAAACGGCTCACGCTTTTTGAAAAATAATTCATAAAAAAGTCCTTCTAAATTTAGAAGGACTTTTTTATATATCTAAGAACCACTTCGTGGTTTACATTACGAATAATCTTTTATCGTGCATTAAATCGTATACCTTCTCTCCTACTTGCTTTAAAACGTCATCGTTTCCTACATTCATTAAAGCTTCGTCAATTAAATCTACAACAGTTTGCATATCCTTTTCAACCAAACCACGAGTAGTTACAGCGGCTGTACCAACACGAATTCCTGAGGTTACAAAAGGGCTCTGAGTATCGAAAGGAACCATGTTTTTGTTTACTGTAATATCGGCTTTACCTAAAGTATCTTCACCTTCTTTACCTGTAAGGTTCTTATTACGTAAGTCAATTAACATACAATGGTTGTCTGTTCCGCCAGAAATAATATCGTATCCTTTCGCTACAAAAGCTTTCGCCATTGCACTTGCATTTTCTTTTACTTGTAATTGATATTCTAAAAACTCGTCAGTCAATGCTTCACCAAAAGCAATTGCTTTTGCCGCAATAACATGTTCTAATGGTCCACCTTGATTTCCTGGGAAAACAGCAGAGTTTATCAATGTAGACATTTTCTTTAATTTTCCTGATTTTAATTTTAACCCAAACGGGTTTTCAAAATCTTTCCCAATCATAATCATTCCACCACGTGGCCCACGCAACGTTTTGTGCGTTGTTGTTGTAACAATATGACAATGTGGTAAAGGATCAGATAAAATTCCTTTTGCAATTAAACCTGCCGGATGAGAAATATCTGCCATTAAAATAGCACCAACACTATCTGCAATCTCTCTAAATTTTTCAAAATCCATATCACGAGAATATGCCGAAGCTCCTGCAATAATTAATTTTGGTTTATGTTCTTTTGCCTGCTGCTCTAAATGATTATAATCAATTTTTCCTGTAGCTTTATCTACACCATAAAAAACAGGATTGTATAATTTACCTGAAAAATTTACAGGAGATCCGTGTGTTAAATGCCCACCATGAGATAAATCAAAACCTAAAATAGTATCTCCAGGATTTAAACAAGCAGCAAAAACAGCCGTGTTTGCTTGTGAACCAGAGTGTGGTTGTACATTTACATATTCAGCGCCAAATAATTCTTTAGCTCTATCAATTGCAATTTGCTCTACAATATCTACCACTTCACATCCACCGTAATAACGTTTACCAGGATATCCTTCGGCATATTTATTAGTTAAAATAGAACCTTGCGCTTGCATTACTTGTTCGCTTACAAAGTTTTCAGAAGCAATCAATTCTAAACCATTTAGCTGACGTTCTTTCTCTTCTTGAATTAAATCAAATATTTGATGATCTTTTTGCATCTTGTGTGTTGTTAAATAAGGTATCAAATGTACTAATTTTATTAATGATGTTTTAGGCAATTCTTATCTAATTTTAAACAGAAAACAACTTCTTAATTATTTCTATAAAATTTATAAATTCTTATGTTGATATTGGTTTTAATTGAAAAAAATATGTAGGTTTGGTATAAAATTAAACACAACTACTTCAATGAAAATAACAGCAAATAATCCTAACAGAAAATCTTGGTTAACGATTAATAAAGACTCAGATTTTCCTATTCAAAATATTCCTTTCGGAGTATTCATCACAAAAGATGATATTATAACAATTGGTACAAGAATTGGTGATTTTGCTATTGATTTAGGTGCTTTACATCAATTAGGTTATTTTGAAGGAATTCCTTTAACCGATGATATTTTTTTGCAAGATACCTTAAATGATTTTATTGCAGACGGGCGTAAAACTTGGCGTTTAGTGCGTAATCGAATTGCAGATGTTTTTGATGTTACTAATGGTAAGTTACGTGACAATGCAGATCATAAAGATAAAGTGATATTTAGAATGGAAGAGGTTGAAATGCAACTTCCGGTAGCCGTTGGTGATTATACCGATTTTTATGCAAGTAAAGAGCACGCTACGAATGTTGGTTCTTTATTCCGAGATCCTGAAAATGCATTATTACCTAACTGGCTTCATATACCTATTGGTTACCACGGTAGAAGTTCTTCTATTATTCCTTCTGGAACACCTGTACGTCGTCCTATCGGACAGCAACGCCCTAGTGAAGGAAGTAATACTCCAAATTTCGGCCCTTCAAAATTATTAGATTTTGAATTAGAAATGGCGTTTATTACAACGGTAGCAAACGATTTAGGAGATAGAATTCCGATTGAAGATGCAGATGAATATATTTTCGGATTGGTTTTATTCAACGACTGGTCTGCGCGTGATATTCAGGCTTGGGAATATGTGCCTTTAGGGCCTTTCTTAGGTAAGAGCTTTGCTTCAACGATTTCTCCTTGGATTGTTACTTTAGATGCTTTAGAGCCTTTTAGAGTTGATAACCCGAAACAAGTACACGAACCTTTACCATATTTAAAGAAAGAAGGTAAAGATAGTTTAGATATTAATTTACAAATGGCTATTAAGCCTGAAGGTAAAGAAGAAACAGTAGTTTGTAACTCGAACTTTAAGTATATGTATTGGACAATGGCGCAGCAATTAGCGCACCATACCGTAAACGGATGTCCTGTTAATGCTGGTGACATGATGGGATCTGGTACAATTTCTGGACCAACAAAAGATAGTTTTGGTTCTATGTTAGAATTAACTTGGAGAGGTCAAAACCCTATTAAAATGAATGATGGTTCTGAACGTAAATTTATTAACGATCATGATACTGTTATTATGAGAGGTTATTCTCAAAATGATAAAGTTCGTATCGGATTTGGGGAATGTACTGGTAAAATTTTACCAGCTATCGAATAATAAATAAGACGTAAATATTAAGTTTAAAAAAAGCCATTTCGTTTGAAATGGCTTTTTTTATATCTGTCTTTTATTCTTCTTCTGGTGGTGGATGACCAAAAATATCTTCATATATATCATCGAAATTAGAACGTAAATGAGAATTTAATTTTTTTCTATAATCATCTTGCAGCCAATCAATAAAATTGTGAGTACTCTTACAAATACATTTAGAATATCTGTGAATTCTATCATCAATCTCTCCTCCTAGTTTTTTAGCTAAAATTAAAGCATCAAAAACATCTTCACTGTTTTCTACGCAAATTTTTGCATGATGCTCGATTGATTTTTCTAATACTTTCTTAGATGATTGACCTGCTTGAATAGTATCAATATATACTTTTTTTACATCAAAATATATGTCTTCTGATTTAGAAAACTCTTCTCTAACATCAGCAGGTAATTCATATCTAAACTCACTCTCTATATCTTCATCAGATAATAAATTATCTAAATAAAAATTTGGAGCCCTAAACATTTTATGCCAATCTAAATCTGCTCCCCAAGGTCCGAAACGATGAAAATTGTTACCTAAATCAATAACATTAAATTCATTTTTTCCTTTTAAAATTCGAGACCCTCTACCAATCATCTGATAGTATAATGTTAATGATTTAGTAGCTCTATTTAAAATAATAGATTTTACTGTAGGCTCATCAAAACCTGTAGTTAAAATACTTACAGAGGTAATGATTGCATTTGGCGTTTTATGAAACCATTTTAATATAAAATCACGTTCCTTTTTAGTATTTGTGTTATCTAAATGTGCTATAGGATACCCTGCTCTTTTAAATGTATCATATACATGTAGCGATGTATTAATTCCGTTATTAAAAATTAAGGTTTTGGTACCTTTTGCACGCTCTTCATAAGCTTGTAAAAGCTTCGATAACATATCTGTATTGGTATATAAATCTTCAGAAGATTTTACGGTATAATCTCCGTTTGCTCCTATTTCTAAAGATGTTAAACCTACGTTATATGAAAATACATTTGCTCGTGCTAAATATTCATTTTCTATTAGAGTACCAATACTTTCACCCGCAATTAAATCATCATAATTGTCTTTCATTGGCAGCTTAATATTCGAACTTAAAGGCGTTGCTGTAACACCTAATACGAATGACTTGTCGAAAAACTTAAATAATTTAGTAAATGAATTGTAGTGAGCTTCATCAATAATTACCAAACCAACATCCGAAATATCTAACATATCGTCATTTAAACGATTGTTTAATGTTTCAACCATTGCAACAAAACAATCATACTTATCTTGATCATCTAAATCGGCCTTACTATCAATAATTTTATTTTCAACACCAAACTCTCCAAGCATTTTTGCTGTTTGTTTGCATAACTCAATACGGTGCGTCATTATTAGTACTTTTTTATTGTAGTGCTTAATAAACTGACGAGTAATTTCTGAGAAAATTACAGTCTTACCTCCTCCAGTTGGTAATTGATATAATAGGTGATAATTTTCAGGGGCATTTTCAAAACTTTTAAAAATTTTGAACAATGCTTCTTTTTGATAATCGTATAAATTTTTTCCTTTGGTTTCTTGTGTAGTTGTAATATCGTTGCTCAATTTTGTGCTTTTTTGTAAAAAGCAAAAATACGACGTATTTAAAGAAGTTTTGTTAAAAACAGTAACTATTTTAGAACTTTCTTAAATCGATTTGGGCAATTTCGTAGTGAGAAGCATGTGCAACTACCTCTTCGTTTTTAATAACTAACAACTGAGGAGATTCATGTAATACTTGAAACTCATATCCTATTTCGCTAGATATTTCTCGATACGATAACAAATCTAAATAATAGATTTTAAAATCTTTCAAGCTCTCGTCAAAACTAGCTACAAATCTTTTAATTACCATACTACTTATACCACATCTTGTTGAATGTTTAAAAATAGCTACCGTTTCTTTTTTAGATTGAGCCTTAATTTCTTTAAGTTGTTCTAATGATGTTAAAGGAATCCATTTTATAAAAGATTCCTGCTTTTGTTCTTTCTCTTCTTTATTTCCAAAAATTGAATTTAATATTCCCATAATTATTTTTATTCGTAGTCGATATCCTATATTAAAACTTTCAAATTGTCAAAAAGTCAGTTAAAACAACGCGATAAATGACTTTTTGTCTCTGCTTTCTCTCCTAAATCATATGGTATTACTTTTGATTTACTAATGAAAAATAAATGATATGAATATAAACAATTATACAATAAAATCACAAGAAACCATACAACAAGCGCAACAATTAGCGCAAAGTAATGGTAATCAACAAATAGAAAATGAGCATATTTTTAAAGCCTTATTTAAGGTTGATGAAAACGTGTTACCATTTATATTAAAGAAACTCAATATTAATATTAATGTTGTGTTACAAATTTTAGAGAAACAGTTAGAAAGTTTCTCTAAAGTTTCGGGAGGTGATTTAATGCTTTCTCGTGAAGCTAATAAAACACTAAATGAAGCAGCGATCATAGCACAAAAAATGAATGATGAGTATGTTTCTATAGAACATTTAATTTTAGCTATTTTTAAATCTAAAAGTCAAATTTCTCAAGTTTTAAAAGATCAGGGAGTTACTGAAAAAAGTTTAAAAGCAGCTATTGATGAATTAAGAAACGGAGAAAGAGTTACTTCTCAAAGCGCAGAAGAAACCTATAACTCTTTAAATAAATATGCTAATAACTTAAATAAATTAGCACAAGATGGTAAACTAGATCCTGTAATTGGTCGTGACGAAGAAATTAGACGTTTATTACAAATATTATCACGTAGAACAAAAAACAATCCCATTCTAGTAGGTGAACCTGGTACAGGTAAAACAGCAATTGCAGAGGGTTTAGCACATCGAATTATTCGTGGTGATGTTCCTGAAAATTTAAAAAATAAAATTATCTATTCTTTAGATATGGGTGCTTTAATTGCCGGAGCAAAATTTAAAGGAGAGTTTGAAGAGCGCTTAAAATCTGTCGTAAAAGAAGTAACCACATCCGAAGGAGATATTGTTTTATTTATTGATGAAATTCACACCTTAGTTGGTGCTGGTGGCGGACAAGGCGCCATGGATGCTGCTAATATTCTAAAACCTGCTTTGGCTCGTGGTGAATTACGTGCAATTGGTGCCACTACTCTAGATGAATATCAAAAATATTTTGAAAAAGATAAAGCACTAGAGCGTCGTTTTCAGAAAGTTATGGTTGATGAACCAGATACAGAAAGTGCTATTTCTATTTTACGAGGAATTAAAGACAAATACGAAACACACCATAAAGTACGTATTAAAGATGAGGCTATTATTGGTGCAGTAGAATTATCGCAACGTTATATCACGAATCGATTCTTGCCAGATAAAGCGATTGATTTAATGGATGAAGCTGCCGCGAAATTACGAATGGAAATTAATTCTAAACCAGAGAGTTTAGATGTTTTAGACCGTAAAATAATGCAATTAGAGATTGAAATAGAAGCTATTAAAAGAGAAAATGATGAAGTTAAGTTAAAATCATTAAATGCTGATATCGCTAATTTTAAAGAAGAACGGAACGAAATAAATGCCAAATGGCAATCAGAAAAAGCAGTTGTAGATACTGTTCAGCAATTGAAAACTGATATTGAAAATTACAAACTAGAAGCTGATAAAGCAGAACGAAATGGCGATTATGGTAAGGTTGCTGAGTTACGTTATGGAAAAATAAAGGAAGCGCAAGAATTACTTGAAAAACAACAAGAAATATTAGAAAATCAAAGTGAAAACGCTTTAATTAAAGAAGAAGTTACTTATGATAATATTGCAGAAGTTATAGCAAAATGGACTGGTATTCCGGTTACTAAGATGCTACAATCTGAGCGTGAAAAATTATTAAAGTTAGAAGATGAGTTACACAAACGTGTTGTTGGTCAAGAAGAAGCTATTGAAGCTGTTGCAGATGCCGTTCGTCGTTCTAGAGCTGGCTTACAAAACCCTAATAAACCACTAGGAAGCTTCTTGTTTTTAGGAACAACAGGTGTTGGTAAAACTGAGCTTGCAAAAGCATTGGCTACTTATCTGTTTGACGATGAAAATGCGATGACAAGAATAGATATGAGTGAGTATCAAGAGCGTCATTCAGTAAGTCGTTTAGTTGGTGCACCTCCTGGCTATGTTGGTTACGATGAAGGAGGACAATTAACAGAAGCCGTTCGTAGAAAACCGTATTCTGTTGTTTTGTTAGATGAAATTGAAAAAGCGCACCCCGATACGTTTAATACTTTATTGCAAGTTTTAGATGAAGGAAGATTAACCGATAATAAAGGACGAGTTGCTGATTTTAAAAACACCATTATTATTATGACTTCTAATATGGGAAGTGCCATTATTCAAGAAAAATTTGATAATTTTAAAGGTGATATTCACACCACAATGGAATTAGCAAAAACAGAAGTTTTAGGTTTATTAAAACAAACTGTGCGTCCTGAATTTATTAACAGAATTGATGATATAACCTTGTTTACACCGTTATCTAAAAATGATATTAAACAAATTGTAGAAATACAATTAAATAATATTAAAAAAATGATAGCGCAACAAAACATCACTTTTGATGCAACAAATGAAGCTATTAACTATTTAGCTATGAAAGGATATCAACCCGATTTTGGAGCAAGGCCTGTAAAACGTGTAATTCAAAAAGAAGTGTTAAATCAATTATCAAAAGAAATTTTAGCAGGAAGTGTTACTACAGATAGCATTATTTTATTAGATGCTTTTGATAATGAACTAGTTTTTAGAAATCAATCTGAATTAATAGAAAAATAAAAGTTTGTTTTTTATAGTTGATGAGAAGCGGTGTTTGAAAAAAACATCGCTTTTTATTTTTAATTATATTCGCGTCATAAATAACTTATCATGAAAAAATATCTTTTAATTCTTACTGCTATTCTTGGTTTATTATCATCTTGTGCACTAGAGGAAACCAATACAACTTATTACTTAATTCGTCACGCAGAAAAAGACAGAACAGACAGGTCTAATAAAAATCCTAACTTAAATGAAAAAGGGATAAAACGTGCTAAAAAATGGGCCCAATATTTTAAAAACATCGATTTAAATGCGGTGTATTCTACGAATTATAATAGAACCATGCAAACCGCAAAACCAACAGCAGATAGTAAGAAACTAGATATAATAAATTACGATCCTAGCAATATGTTTTCTGAAGATTTTGAAAAAGAAACCACAGGGAAAACAGTTTTAATTGTTGGTCATAGCAACACTACTCCGCAGTTTGCAAATAAAATTATAAAATCAGAAATTTATAAATCTATGGATGATAATGACAATGCAAGTTTATTTATAATTTCATTTAAAAAATCGTTCAGAAACAAAACAACATCAATCAAGAAGATAACTGTTGATTAGACTGTAAAAAACAAACTAATACTTTATATTTGTTATTACCATACATGAATAACAGCTGATGCAGAAAAAGATTAACATACAAAATAAAAAAGCTCGTTTTGAATACGAGATTATAGATAAATATACTGCCGGAATTCAACTTACTGGTACAGAGATAAAATCGATACGACTTAGTAAAGCAAGAATAACAGAAAGTTTTTGTGAATTTAATGAGCAAGGAGAACTTTTTATTATCAACATGTATATTGAAGAATATTCTTTTGGTAATCACTTTAATCATAAAACAACAAGTGAACGTCGTTTGCTATTAAATAAAAACGAGTTAAAAAAACTAGAAAGAGAAGTTGAAGCTAAAGGAAATACAATTGTACCTTTAAAACTTTTTATAAATGATAAAGGTTGGGCTAAACTAGATATTGCTTTAGCTAAAGGAAAAAAGACGCATGATAAACGTCAAACAATGAAAGATAGAGATAATAAAAGAGATTTAGCCAGAATTAAAAAAGACTTTAATTAATGACCATTTTTAATGCTATATTAAATATTATACAATGGAAAAGTTTATTGTACTTTGCTTTTGTTATTTTTTTAGCTAAATTTTGTTTTTTATTCGGTTTTGGTTTTGAAACTATTTTATCTTTTTTTGATCTACTTCTCTTTACAGTTTCATGTACACTTTTATATGCCTCAACCTATTTATTATCTTTTTATTACAATAACAAAACTAAAAGAAAAGATTTTAAAAAAATAGAATTAACCTCATTTTTGTTTGTTTTTACAGCTATAATATTAGGTGTTTATTTTTCATTTAAAATCGATAATTTATATTTTTCTATTGTTTTTTTTATAATTTCATTGTTGGTATTTACGTATTCTAAATACTCAAAAGAAAACTCTTTTACTCGTTATTTAGTAAAATCTTTTGCCATTCCCATAACTATTATTTTTGTTTTGTGGTTAGATGAACCTGTTAATCTTAATAACACACAATGGAATTTATTTTTTAAACTTCAACTTATAATAGTAGTATATCTTTTACTATCTTTTTTAAGTACTTTAATGGATGAAATTATATCAGGTATAAAAAACATTAATAAAGACAATTTAAATAACCTTAAAACATTACCAATTTTATTAGGCAGAAAAAGAGCTAAACGAGTTGCCTTAGCTATGATGTTTATCTCAGCCCTTTTAATAACTTATTTAGCTGTTTATTTTATAAAAATAAAATTTTTATTCATTACAATCCTAGTATTTAATTGGCTTCCTAGAATTTATCTAATTTACCTTTTAACCAAAACATATACTACTAAAGACTATAAAGTCTTACTTTTAAGAATGAAATTACTTCATTTTTATGGCTTAATAAGTGTACTTTTAATTGCCTATTACTTTAAATATGTTATCTAAAAAAACATCAAATTATAATATAATTTTGGCTTCAAATTCACCTAGAAGACAAGAGCTAATTAAAGATTTAAACATTCCTTTTACAATAAAAACAAAAGATATTGATGAAGTTTACCCTAATCATTTAAAAGAACATGAAATTACTGATTTTCTTGCTGATTTAAAATCAGAACCATTTAAAAGAGATTTATCAGAAAAAGATCTTTTAATAACTTCAGACACTATCGTGTGGTCTAACAGCAAAGCCCTTGGTAAGCCTAAAGATTATGCCGATGCTTTTAAAATGTTAACCGAATTATCAAATAACACACATAAGGTTATTACATCAATATGCATTACAAGTAAAAAATATAAAAAAATAATAAACGATACTACAACAGTAACTTTTAAACATTTAACCGATGAAGAAATAGCTTATTATATTAATACTTATAAGCCTTTTGATAAAGCAGGAGCATACGGAATTCAAGAATGGATTGGCAAAATAGCTATCACTAAAATTGAAGGAAGTTATTTTAATGTAATGGGATTTCCTGTTCATAAACTTTATAAAGAATTATTAAATTTATAAGATTATTTTTTTAAAAAGATTATTTTTGACACATACAACACACAATATATACTGATGAAAAAATATACATACACCGAGAAAAAAGATACCCGATCTGGATTTGGCGATGGTTTAACTGAACTAGGGAAAACAAACCCAAATGTAGTTGCCTTATGTGCAGATTTAACAGGATCTTTAAAAATGGGCGATTTTAAAGAGAATCACCCAGAACGTTTCTTTCAAATAGGAATTGCCGAAGCTAATATGATTGGTATTGCTGCCGGTTTAACTATTGGTGGTAAAATTCCTTTTACAGGAACTTTTGCAAACTTTTCTACAGGTCGTGTATACGATCAAATTCGTCAATCTGTAGCATATTCAGATAAAAATGTAAAAATTTGTGCATCACATGCTGGATTAACATTAGGAGAAGACGGTGCAACACATCAAAT
>CAXHZZ010000018.1:0-35210 GCA_964021635.1 uncultured Tenacibaculum sp. | reverse complement strand
ATATGTCTGTATTAGTTTTTGCCGATTCATCGGAAGGAAAATTTAAAAAAACTGCTTTTGAGGTAGTTTCATACGGAAAAAAAGTAGCAGAACAATTAGGAAGCGACATGTTGGTGTTAACTATCAATGGAGGAGATGCTTCTGAATTGTATGCATACGGAGCAGAGAAAGTTATTGAAGTTAAAAATGATATAGCATCTTTTAACGCGAAAGCATATGCTGCTATTATTCAGCAAGTGGCAGAGTCAAAATCAGCAAATACTGTAATCATAGATTCTAGTATTGATGGTTTTACAGTTGCTCCTTTAGTTGCTGTAGGTTTAGAAGCAGGTTACGCATCTAACGTTGTTGCTTTGCCTGCTAGTGTTAGCCCGTTTGTAGTAAAAAGAAAAGCTTTTTCAAACAAGGGATTTAACAATACTGAGATTTCAACAGATAAAAAAGTAGTTGGAGTAGCAAAGAATTCATACGGAGCTCACGAAAACAAAGTAAGCGGATCAACAGAGAGTTTTGACGCTACTTTGCCAGAATTAGGAGTGAAATCAGAAAACATTAATAAAGCTAGTGGTACAGTAACTATTGCTGATGCTGATGTTGTGGTTTCTGCAGGTCGTGGAATGAAAGGTCCTGAGAACTGGGGAATGATTGAAGAGTTAGCAGCTGTTTTAGGTGCAGCAACTGCATGTTCTAAACCAGTATCTGATTTAGGATGGCGCCCTCATAGTGAGCACGTTGGGCAAACTGGTAAGCCAGTAGCTTCAAATTTATATATTGCTATTGGTATTTCAGGGGCAATTCAGCACTTAGCAGGTATCAACGCATCAAAAGTAAAAGTTGTTATCAATACAGATCCAGAAGCTCCTTTCTTTAAGGCTGCAGATTACGGAATTGTGGGTGATGCTTTTGAGGTTGTACCACAATTAATAGAAAAAATGAAAGCTTTTAAACAAGCATAATTTTGTGGGTAAATTTTCTTTTCGTATAAATTAGAGTTCAACTCATAATTTTTAGTAAATTGTGCCCGCTTAAGAAGGCTGTCTAAATTTGAAGCATAGCGCCTAAAATTAGACAGCTTTTTGTTATTTTATAATTGTACATGAGTTTAATAAAACTAACTATTAAAGGGATTTCGTATAGCCAAACTCAAAGTGGAGCTTATGCATTAGTGCTAAGTGAAATGGACGGTACAAGAACACTCCCTATTATTATTGGTGCATTCGAAGCACAATCTATAGCAATTGCTTTAGAGAAAGAAATTAGACCGCCAAGGCCACTTACACACGATTTGTTTAAAACATTTTCAGATAAATTTTCTATCAAAGTAACTCAGGTAATTATACATAAACTTGTTGATGGTGTTTTTTACTCTAGTCTAATTTGTGAAAGAGAAGGAGTTGAGGAAATTATAGATACCCGTACTTCAGATGCAATCGCACTAGCTGTTCGTTTTCAAGCACCAATTTTTACTTATGAAAATATTTTAGATAAAGCAGGAGTTTATTTAAAAATGGATGAAGAGTTAATTATTGAAGAAGATTTAGAGTCTGATGGTATTGAGTTTTCTTTAGAAGAAGATCTTGAAGAAGAAAAAGGATACGAACACATATCATTACAAGAATTACACGAACAACTTAATGAAGCTGTAGCTAATGAAGATTATGAATTGGCAGCAGAAATTCGCGACGAAATAAGCAAACGTTCTTAATAAAATATATAAAATGAAGAAATTATTTACTCTCATAATGCTTTATGCATCAATACTAACTTTTGGTCAAAGCATAGAGAAAAAGTGGAGTTTTTCATCGATTACTACTACCGATGGTAATTCGGTAGTTACTATAACCCCATCAGATGTATTAAATTTAACAAGGGGAGATTTTAATTACTCTATAGTAGCGAAAGATAGTTTGCAGGCCGCGGGAAACTATATTCATCAGAATAATTTATTGATACTTAACCATAACCAACCTAATGATACAGTTCGTTATTATAATGTAGTTGAGTTAAGTGAAAAAAAATTAGTGTTATCAGAAAAAGATGTCTTATATAATTTTGTATCTAACGATAACGCAGTTTTTATAAAAAGCCAAGTTGAAGAGTCAGTAGAGATATCAGAAGCAATTATACCAAGTAATGGGTTTTCTGCACAAAGTTTATGGCGTGGTGTTTTAGGGATGGTTTCATTATTAATTATAGCCTTTTTATTTAGTGCAAATAGAAAAGGTATTGATTGGAAAACGGTTGGTTTAGGATTAGCTTTTCAGTTGATTATAGCTATTGGTGTTTTAAAAATTCCTTTTGTGCAAACTGCTTTTGAAATAGTTGGAGGCTTATTTGTAAGTGTTTTAGATTTTACAAGAGCGGGAAGTGAATTTTTATTTAGCGGATTGGTATCAGATATGAGTTCATTCGGATTTATATTTGCTTTTCAAGTATTACCAACCATTATATTCTTTTCAGCATTAACTTCATTGTTATTTTATCTTGGGTTAATTCAGAAAGTAGTAAAAGCTTTAGCGTGGCTTTTGTCTAAGGTTTTAAAAATATCTGGTGCAGAAAGTTTATCTGTTGCAGGGAATATATTTTTAGGTCAAACAGAGGCTCCTTTATTAATTAAGGCGTATTTAGAAAAAATGAACCGATCAGAAATACTATTAGTAATGATTGGTGGTATGGCTACAGTAGCAGGTGCCGTTTTAGCAGCCTATATTGGGTTTTTAGGAGGTGAAGATGAAGGGTTAAGATTGTTATATGCCAAACATTTATTAGCAGCATCGGTAATGGCCGCACCAGGTGCAATAATTATCTCTAAAATTTTATACCCCCAAACAGAAAAAGTAAATACAGAGGTTCAAGTTTCATCCGATAAAATAGGTTCTAACATATTAGATGCTATCGCTAATGGAACAACAGAAGGGTTACAATTAGCAATGAATGTTGCCGCAATGTTATTAGTATTTATAGCTTTTATAGCAATGATAAATGGTATTTTAGGATGGGTAGGAGAAGTTACATCGCTAAACACTTGGATGGCTGCAAATACAAGTTATGCTAAGTTTTCTTTAGAAGCAATTTTAGGGTATGTTTTTGCTCCATTAATGTGGTTAATTGGAGTAGCGAAAGAAGATATGGCTTTAATGGGCCAGTTATTAGGTATTAAATTGGCAGCAAGTGAATTTGTTGGGTATATTCAACTAGCTGAACTTAAAAATATTGCAAACGCAACACATTTAACGTATAACAAATCTATTATTATGGCAACTTATATGTTATGCGGATTCGCAAATTTTGCATCTATTGGTATTCAAATTGGTGGTATTGGTTCGTTAGCACCAGGGCAACGTAAAACATTATCAGAATTCGGAATGAAGGCTCTAATTGGAGGAACA
Organism: uncultured Tenacibaculum sp.; assembly: GCA_964021635.1. Classification (GTDB taxonomy): domain Bacteria; phylum Bacteroidota; class Bacteroidia; order Flavobacteriales; family Flavobacteriaceae; genus Polaribacter. Next base: position 31,821 of record CAXHZZ010000018.1, on the reverse strand, counting down.
ATAGCTTCTTTGATGTCTGCAACAATTGCAGGTATGATTATCGGGTAGCAAGTGGCTACTAGCAATTTAAAAAGTTAATAACTTATTAATATAAATTTGAAAAGCTTCAGCATTAAATGTTGAAGCTTTTTTATTTTTACAGAAATCAAAAGTAGAAGATGAAGCAATATCTAGATTTAGTAAAACACGTTTTAGAAAACGGAAACGAGAAAGGTGATAGAACAGGAACAGGAACAAAAAGTGTTTTTGGTCATCAAATGAGATTTGATTTAAGTGAAGGTTTTCCGATGGTAACCACTAAGAAGTTACACTTAAAATCGATTATATACGAATTACTTTGGTTTATAAAAGGTGATACAAATATTAAGTATCTACAAGAAAATGGCGTTAAAATATGGAATTCTTGGGCAGATGAAAACGGCGATTTAGGACCTGTTTATGGCCATCAATGGCGTAATTGGAATAGTGATGAGATTGATCAGTTAAAAGATGTTATTGAAACACTAAAAACGAATCCAAACAGTCGTAGAATGTTAGTTTCTGCTTGGAATCCTTCTGTAATGCCTGATACTACAAAATCGTTTTCAGAAAATGTTGCTAACGATAAAGCAGCTTTACCGCCATGCCATGCATTTTTTCAGTTTTATGTAGCAGACGGAAAATTATCTTGCCAGTTATACCAACGAAGTGCTGACATCTTTTTAGGCGTTCCGTTTAATATCGCTTCATATGCTTTATTTACAATGATGATCGCTCAGGTTTGTGGTTATGAAGCAGGGGAGTTTATTCATACTTTTGGAGATGCACATATTTATAGCAATCATATCGAGCAATTAGAATTGCAATTGTCTCGAGAAACAAGGGCATTGCCAAAAATGAAAATGAATCCTGAAATAAAAAATATAGAAGATTTTACTTTTGAAGACTTCGAATTAGTAGATTACAATCCACATCCACATATTAAAGGAGCTGTAGCAGTATAATTTAACATTATTTTTTATAATTTCTTTAGTAGCTTTGTAATAAGAACCTAAAAAGATATAAAATGACTACAAATGTTGATGTTTTAAAAGATTCCCTCTATGATAAAATAGCTGATATTAATGATGCAAAAGTTTTAGAAGCAATTAAAACCTTAGTTGATAATATAAAAACAGATGTTTTAGGTGAAGCAACTACAAGTAAAAGAGATTTAACAAGTTATATTAAAGAATGGGCAAAGAGTGTTTAGCTATTCATTAAATACAATTTATGATTACAATAATTGCTGCAATAGCAAATAACAATGCTTTAGGAAAAGATAACGATTTAATTTGGCATCTTCCTGCCGATTTAAAACGCTTTAAAAAAGTTACTTCAGGTCATTTTATTTTAATGGGTCGTAATACTTTTGAAAGTATTGGAAAGCCATTGCCCAATAGAACGTCGGTTATTATAACCAGGAATAATGATTATTTTAAAGATGGATGTTTGGTAGCAAACTCAATTGAAGAAGCTGTAGAGTTATCAAAAGAAGAAGATGTGTTTATTATTGGTGGCGCACAAATTTATAAACAAGCCATCGAAAAAGGATTGGTTGATCAATTAGATATCACAATTGTTCATCACGATTTTGAGGCGGATGTTTTTTTTCCTGAAATTGATTTGAATATTTGGAAAGAAGTCTCTAGAGAAGATTGCAAAGCAGATGAAAAAAATAAATACGATTATAGCTTCGTTTCTTATAAGAGAGTTTAACTAATTACCTCATCACGAGGAACGAAACAATCCATTAGTTAATAAGATTATTTCAAACTTTTCGAAGCAGCATTTTTTTAAAGATCAATCAGAACATGTCAATACAACTTACCTCAATATCTAAGATTTACGTAACGCAAAAAGTAGTTAATGATATTTCTTTTGAAGCAAAAAAAGGAGAGATAATTGGATTTTTAGGTCCAAACGGAGCCGGAAAATCTACCACTATGAAAATTTTAACCGGATTTATTCAGCCAAGTAATGGAACTGTTTTTGTAAACGGAATAGACGTTGTTAAAAATCCAATTGAAGCACAAAAAAATATTGGCTACTTGCCAGAACATAATCCGTTGTATTTAGATATGTATGTGCGTGAGTATTTACAATTTCAAGCTGCAATTTATAAAGTTAAAAAAACAAATATTGCTGCTGTAATAGATAAAGTTGGATTAACGATAGAAGCGCATAAAAAAATAGGGCAACTCTCAAAAGGATATCGCCAACGAGTGGGATTAGCAGCTGCGATCTTACACGATCCAGAAGTATTGGTTTTAGATGAGCCAACAACAGGTTTAGATCCGAATCAATTAGTTGAAATTCGCGAGTTAATTAAACAACTCGGTATAAATAAAACTGTTTTAATATCTACACATATCATGCAAGAAGTAGAGGCAATTTGCAATCGTGTAATTATTATAAAAAAAGGAGAGTTAGTTGTTGATAAACCAATTTCTGAACTTAAAACAAGCAAAGAACAAATAATTAAAGTTACGTTTGATTATAAGTTAGAAGAGCAATTTATACAGCGTTTACCAAACATTGTTCGTTACAAAAATACGGTAGAAAATAATTGGATACTTACTTTTGAAACATCAGAAGATATGCGCCCAGTAATTTTCGATTTCGCACAAGAAAATGGGTTAAAAATTCTTGGCTTAAATAGCGAAAATAAAAATTTAGAAAGCTTGTTTAGAGAGTTGACTAGTTAAAACACTCCTCCTATTATGGAAATAAAAAAGAACATAATTCTAAATAGAGTTGATAAAAAACCTATTTTAATTGATGTGTTTTCTTCAAAAGAAAAGAGTGCTCAACCTATTGTTATTTTTTGTCATGGTTATAAAGGTTTTAAAGATTGGGGAGCTTGGAACTTAATGGCTGAATATTTTGCTAATGGAGGATTTTGTTTTGTTAAATTTAACTTCTCTCATAACGGAGGGACTATAGAAAATCCTATTGATTTTCCAGATTTAGAAGCTTTCGGTAATAATAACTATTCGAAAGAATTGGATGATTTACATGATGTGTTAGATTGGGTATCTTCTTCTTTTAAAGAAAACGATAATTTTAATACAAGTGATATCAACTTAATTGGCCATAGCAGAGGAGGAGGCATTGCAATAATAAAAGCATCAGAAGATACTAGAATCACAAAACTTATTACATTGGCAAGTGTTAGTGATTTTACTAAACGTACTGCAACTATTGGAGATTTAAAAGAATGGAAAGAATCTGGTGTTAAGTATGTTGTAAATGGAAGAACGAAGCAACAAATGCCACATTATTATCAGTTTTATACTGATTTTAAAAATAATGAAGAACGCCTTAGTATCAAATATGCTGAAGAACAATTAAAGATTCCACATTTAATTATCCATGGAGATAATGACACTTCAATCTCTATTAATGAAGCAAAAGAACTGCATAAATACAACCCTAAAAGTAATCTGCAAATAATTAAAGGAGCAGATCATGTTTTTAATGTAAAACATCCTTGGCATAATTTAGCATTGTCAGATGAATTAGAAATAACTGTCAAAGCTATTTTAGATTTCTTAAAATAAACGACTAATTCAATTTATAATTAATATGTTGCTCGTCTAACAATTTTAAAAATTCATTAGAAATTTTAATTTTAGTATTTCTACTTGGTAAATTCAGTTCTATCTTTTCTTCGGTATCCCAAATGGTAAAATGTAAATTTTGAGAACCTCTATTAGTTGCAAATAAATGCTGTAAATCTTTAATTCTGTTTTCTTTTACATCTTGTAAAGGCATTTTTATGGTTATTTTTTTACACATTTTATCCATAATGTCATGAAGTAGTAAGAATTCGTTAAAACTAACTCTTGGTTCTCCTTTTACACCTTCTTTATTTGTCCAACCTGGTTTTACCATTGTTTTTACAAATAAGAAAGAGTTAGGTACCAAAAAGTGTTTAAAACGAAGATATTCTTCACCAAAAATTCTAAACTCGAAATTTTCGCTATAATCCTCAATAAAAAATGTAGCCCATCCCTTTCCTGCTTTTGATATACGATGTTGCACATCGGTTACAATGCCACCGAAAGACAATGCCATGCCTTCGTATTTAGGTAAATCGTTGTAATGAGATAATTTAGCATTACAAAACTTTAATTCGTTTTTAAAATCGTCTAACGGATGCGCAGAAATATAGATTCCTACAACTTCTTTTTCCTTTCCTAATAACTCCATGGTTCCCCAAGTATCACAAGTAGGTATAATTGGTTCGGGCATTTCTTCTTCAGAGCCTCCTCCAAATAAGGAAACTTGAGAAGAATTTTGGTTTTCTTGGTATTTGTTACCAAAACGCAATGCTTTTTCTATAAATTTTTGATTCTTTTCGTCCTCTACAAAATATTGCGCTCTGTGAGTATTTGTAAAAGAATCAAAACCTCCGGCTAAAATTAAGCCTTCAAACGCTTTTTTATTTGCTACACGTAAATCAACTCGTTTAGCAAGATCAAAAACAGAAGAAAAATGACCATTTTCTTCACGTTCTTTAATAATTGCTTTTACAGCAAGTCCTCCAACACCTTTAATAGCTGCCATTCCAAAACGAATTGCTCCTTCTTTGTTTACTGAGAATTTAGAGAAAGATTCATTTACGTCAGGCCCTAAAACGGTAATTCCGGCACGCTTACATTCTTCCATAAAAAATGAAACCGATTTAATATCGTTCATGTTGTTAGAAAGAACCGCAGCCATATATTCAGCCGGATAATGAGCTTTTAAATAGGCAGTTTGATAAGCAATCCAAGCATAGCAAGTAGAGTGCGATTTGTTAAAAGCATAAGAAGCAAAGGCTTCCCAGTCTGTCCAAATTTTTTCTAATTTTTGCTCGTCATGCCCGTTTGCAATAGCTTGTTTAACAAACTTAGGTTTCATTTTATCAAGAACCGCAATTTGTTTTTTACCCATTGCTTTACGTAAAACATCGGCTTCACCTTTGGTGAAATCGGCTAATTTTTGCGAGAGTAACATTACTTGCTCTTGGTATACGGTAATTCCGTATGTTTCGGCCAGATACTCTTCCATTGCAGGTAAATCGTACTCAATTTCTTCGTCTCCGTGTTTTCTTCGGATAAAAGAAGGAATGTATTCCATTGGTCCCGGACGATACAATGCATTCATGGCAATTAAATCTTCAAAAACGGTAGGTTTTAAAGATCTCATGTGTTTTTGCATCCCCGGAGATTCATATTGAAAAATACCAACAGTTTCTCCTCTTTGGAAAAGTTCATAGGTTTTTACATCATCTAATGGAAAGGTTTCAGGGTCTAAAAGTACATCGTGTCGTGCTTTTACAATTTTAACGGTGTCCTTAATTAAGGTCAGCGTTTTTAATCCCAAGAAATCCATTTTTAGTAAACCAGCATCTTCAACAACCGAGTTGTCGAACTGAGTTACATACATATCAGAATCTTTAGCAAGCGCAACAGGTACGAATTTGGTAATATCATCAGGTGTAATAATTACACCACAGGCATGAATACCTGTGTTACGAACCGATCCTTCTAATATTCGAGCTTTATTAATGGTTTCAGCCATTAAATCAGAGCCATTAGAAAGTCTTTTTAACTCATTAACCAACTCTATTTCTTCAGCACGAAGTTTTTCCTTTAAGGTTTTTTCATCCAAAGAAAATATTTTCTTTAGCTTCATTCCAGGAATTAGTTTGGCAATCCTATCGGCTTCAAATAGTGGCAAATCTAATACACGCGCAGTATCTCTAACAGAAGATTTTGCGGCCATAGTACCATAGGTAATAATTTGTGCTACCTGATTTGCGCCATATTTGTCGATTACATAATCCATTACACGACCACGCCCTTCATCATCAAAATCAATATCAATATCGGGCATTGATACACGTTCGGGGTTTAAGAAACGCTCAAAAAGTAAATCGTATTTAATCGGGTCTATATTGGTAATCCATAAACAATAAGCAACTACAGATCCTGCTGCAGATCCACGTCCAGGTCCTACAGAAACATCCATGTTTCTCGCTTCGCGGATAAAATCTTCAACAATTAAGAAGTAACCTGGATATCCAGTTTTTTCAATTACTTCCAATTCAAAATCTAAACGTTCACGAATACTTTCGGTAATTTCACCGTATCGTTTTTTGGCACCTTCGTAGGTTAAATGACGTAAAAAGTTATTTTCACCTCGTTTACCTCCATCTTCATTATCTTTTTCATCTTTAAATTCATCAGCAATATCAAAAGCAGGTAATAAAACATCACGCGCTAAAGTATAAGGTTCTATTTTATCAACAATTTCTTGAATATTGATAATTGCTTCAGGAAGATCGGCAAATAAAGTTTTCATCTCTTCAGATGATTTAAAGTAGTATTCATCATTTGGTAAACCATAACGATAACCACGTCCTCTTCCTTTAGGTGTTGCTTGTTTTTCACCGTCTTTTACACAGAGTAAAATATCATGCGCATTGGCATCTTCTTTACTTAAATAAAAGGTGTTGTTAGATGCAACTGTTTTTATATTGTGCTTTTTAGAAAACTTTAAAAGTGTTTCATTAACAACGTTTTCATCTTCTTGATTGTGGCGCATTAATTCGATGTACAAATCATCGCCAAATTGTTCTTTCCACCAAAGTAACGCTTCTTCAGCTTGTGCTTCTCCAACGTTTAATATTTTACTAGGCACTTCACCGTACAAACTACCGGTAAGTACAATAATGTCTTCTTTATATTGTTCGATAACTTTTTTATCAATCCTAGGGATGTAATAAAAACCATCAACAAAAGCAATAGACGACATTTTTGCTAAGTTGTGATATCCTTTTTTATTTTTAGCTAATAAAACAACTTGGTAACCGTTGTCTTTCTGACTTTTATTAGTGTGATCGTTACAAATATTAAATTCACAACCAACAATTGGTTTTAAAGGTTGTTGTGTAGGTTCTTCTCCTTTTTCTATTGCTTCAATATTGGCAGAATCAACAGCTTTGTTATGATTTAAAACTGCTTGTACGAAATGAAAAGCAGCCATCATATTACCTGTATCGGTCATTGCTACTGCCGACATATTATCTTTTGCAGCAGCTTTTACAATATTGCCAATTTGTATGGTAGATTGTAAAACAGAATATTGTGTGTGATTATGAAGGTGCGCAAATTGGCTATCTTTTAACTCAGCTAAACCTTCATTAGTACTTATTGTTGTTGTATCTCCTTTTGCTTTTTCTTTTCTAGCGCGAATTTTTTCACTTTCTCTTTTAAGATTTAAGTGATTTAGGCCGATTATTTGAGTAACACTCGGATTGTTTTGGGTATAGCGATCAAAATAATCATCTGTAACCTGAAGTTGTTCTTTGGTAAACTGGCGTAAACGGATTAACTCTAAAAAACACCTAGTTGTTGCTTCTACATCGGCAGTTGCGTTGTGCGCATCTCCAAAACCGTCTCCAAATAAATGTTGGTGTAATTCGGTTAATGTTGGTAATTTAAATTTACCACCACGACCACCGGGAATCTGACACATTTTTGCTGTATGCTCTGTACAAGTATCTAATATTGGTAGTTGTGTTAAATTATTTTCAACACCCAAACGATGGAATTCACATCCCATAATATTAATATCGAAAGCAAGATTTTGCCCAACTATAAATTTTGTTTTACTTAAAGCTACATTAAATAACGCTAAACCTTCAGAAAGTTCAATTCCTTGCTCTTGTGCTAAATCGGTAGAAATACCATGAATTCTCTCAGCATCATACGGAATGTTAAATCCGTCAGGTTGAATTAAAAAGTCGTTGTGCTCAATTAAATTACCTAATTCATCGTGTAATTGCCAAGCAATTTGCGTTGCTCTAGGCCAGTTATTAGTATCTGTAATAGGAGCGTTCCAACTTTTAGGTAATCCGGTAGTTTCAGTATCAAAAATTAAATACATCTAAAGTGTTTTATTGAAGCGATTGGGTATTAGTAAAGTGTAAAAATACGAAGAATTTACGGTGTTTTTAATAGAAGTTATTAACGGTATATAGCAAGTTTTTTAATTTGATAATCAATAGAAACGGATAACCTATTGTTACGTAGATGTTAAGTTTTTGTATTGTTGAAATAAAGTTATTTAAGAATCGATTTATAGAAGTATCTTTGCACTTTATTAAATATAATATTTTTTTACAATGAAAGAAGGAACAGTAAAGTTCTTTAATGAATCTAAAGGTTTTGGATTTATTACAGAATCAGGATCAAACACAGAGTATTTTGTACATGTATCAGGTTTAATCGATGAGATTAGAGAAGGAGATACAGTAGAATTTGATCTTAAAGAAGGAAAAAAAGGTTTAAACGCAGTTGACGTTAGAGTATTATAATATATAAACTCACCTAAACTTTATTAAGAGCTTGTTTATCAGGCTCTTTTTTATTGTAAAAATGTTAGGTTTTTGGTTTTTAGTGAAAAAAAAATTATACATTTGCGGCCACTTATCACGAGATGATGAGACTTATTAATAATCAAGGTCGCGTACCTTAAAAATTAAACATTATGCCTGTAAAAATTAGATTACAAAGACACGGTAAAAAAGGAAAACCTTTTTACTGGGTAGTAGCTGCTGATTCAAGATCAAAAAGAGATGGTCGTTATTTAGAAAAAATCGGAACGTACAACCCTAACACGAACCCAGCAGTAATTGACTTAGATGTTGATACAGCTGTAGAATGGTTACAAAAAGGAGCTCAGCCAACTGATACTGCAAGAAACATTTTATCTTATAAAGGTGTTTTATTAAAGAATCATTTAGCTGGTGGAGTTAAAAAAGGAGCTTTAACTCAAGAACAAGCTGATGCTAAATTTGCTGCTTGGTTAGAGCAAAAAAATGGTTTAGTAGCTGGTAAAGTTGATGGTTTAGCAAAGGCAGATGCTGATGCAAAAGCAAAAGCTTTAGAAGCTGAAAAAGCTGTAAACGCTGCACGTATTGCTGCTAATACTCCTGCTGCACCAGTTGCAGATAGTGAAGAAGTAGCTGCAGATAACGGAGCAGATAGCGAAGAATAAAAACTGTACTACAATGATGATGCAAAAAGAAGATTGTTTTTATCTTGGCAAAATCGTTAAAAAACATAGTTTTAAGGGTGAAGTGGTTATTAAGTTAGACACTGATGAGCCCGATCTTTACGAAAATTTGGAATCAGTTTTTGTCGATTTAGGCAATAATCTGGTTCCTTTTTTTATTGAAAAATCTTCGTTAAGTAAAAATACTATGTTTCGTGTAAAATTTGAAGATGTAGACACCGAGCAAGATGCTGACGCTATTATGCGAGCAGGAATTTATTTGCCTTTAAATTTACTGCCAAAACTTACTGGAAATAAATTTTATTACCACGAAGTTATAGGTTTTACGATTATTGATAAAAATTACGGAGAGGTAGGTACTTTAGCATATATAAATGATAAAGCAGCGCAGCCTCTTTTTGAAATTGAAAACGGAGATACCGAAATTTTTATTCCTATGATTGATGACTTTATTAAAAAAGTAGATCGAGAGCATAAAACAATTGAAGTAGAAACACCAAAAGGATTAATTGAGTTGTATTTAGAAGATTAATTTTTTAAGGGAAACAAACAGAAAACGGAAGATTTATCTTCCGTTTTCTGTTTGTTAAAGCTTGGTTAAATATAAAAATGTACTTTTACAAACCTATAATTTATAGATTAAAAGAATGAGTTTATTAAAAGAGTTACAAGATAGAAGTGGTAATCAATGTGAGTTATGTGCTTCAAAAGATAATTTATCAATTTATGAAGTTAAACCAATGGCTATTGGTGGTGTTGATGGTAGCTTATTAGCTTGTGATACTTGTGTAGAGCAAATTGAAGATGCTGAAAAAACTGAAGCAAACCATTGGCGTTGTTTAAATGATAGTATGTGGAGCGAGTATAGAGCCGTAAAGGTTGTTGCTTGGAGAATGTTATCTAGACTTCGTAAAGAAGGATGGCCGCAAGATTTGTTAGATATGTTGTATTTAGAAGATGATGATTTGCGTTATGCTAAAGAAAGTGGAGATCATTTAGATGAAAGTGAAAAAATAATTCACAGAGATGCAAACGGAGCAATTTTACAAGCAGGAGATTCTGTGGTATTGATTAAAGATTTAAAAGTAAAAGGTTCAAGCATGGTTGCTAAGCAAGGAACAGCTGTTCGTAGAATTTCTTTAGATCATGAAAACGCTAAATATATTGAGGGTAAAGTAGGGCCAACTCAAATCGTTATTATTACCGATTATGTTAAGAAAATGGCTGATAAAGAGTAAGAATCGAACGATGAGATTCTGAAAAAGTTCTGAATGACGTTAAAAAATAAGTAATAAAAAAGGGAGCATTTTAAAACGTTCCCTTTTTTATTACTTATTTTTCAGTATTGTAAAATACTTTGTAATATTTCATTTTTTTCTCTTCATCATAACCTTGTTCTAGATATTCTGAAGAAGCATCAGGTGCATCTACATCAATTTTAATTAGAATGTTAGTGTCGAGTTTAAACTCCGTTTTAAACTTACTTTTTTCCTTTTTTAATACCGCATCTGAAACTTCAAAGTTATTACGGATTAAAACATCATTTAAGCCTTCAAAATGTTTTTTGTAGTCTTCAAACATGCCTTTATGTTTCTCGTCTTCAAAAATTTCTTCTTTAAAACCATGATAATCTACGTTTTCATGTTCTTTAAAATAATCAACTGTATTGGCTAAGAAATTACTTTGTTCATGTTTTCCGAATTCAGGTTTTATAATTTCTTCAGAAAAATCTTTACACATTTCTAAATAATTCTGAGTATGTAAATTACGATCATCCGCAAATTTTGCGTTTAAGAAATTCTTAATCCAATATTGGGCGTCATAATTATTGTTATCTACTGATAAAATCACCGTTCCTTCAGTATCCGAAGAGTTTATAATTAAACATCCCTTGTCTAACTTTTTAGTTGAGATTCCTTTCTGAACAACCACATCAAAACTATCATCATCTAAATATGTTTGTAAAAAATCTACTTTACTTTCAATTTTAAAAACACCAACAGCTTCGGTTAATATGTCTTTATATTCGATGCCTTCGAAATAAACCACCAAAACATCACCTGTTTTTATGTTGGCAGAATTTGATTGTTCGTATAAGTGATTTACAATGTTTTTAGAATGCTCGATGAAGGTGTTTTCATCTTCAAAAATATCAGAAGTGTATTTGTTAATTTCGTTTAAACGAACATCTGCATGGTGGTTAAAACGATAACTTTGTGTTACAGTACCAAAGTTTTTTAGTAAAAAAGGCATCAGTAATTCGTAACTTTCTTCATCGAAACGAACTAAGCTTTCTGAGAAAGAATTTTGACCACTATTGTATTTATTAGCAACTTTATGAATAATACATTTGCTAATTTCTGCACGCGTTCTTTTAATCATCTTCTAAAATATTGGAAGACAAAAATAGAGAAACTAAAGTTTTAATTTAAATTGTTCGGGAAGTAATTTAAAAGTCATTCGGTGATAAGGAGTTGGTCCAAATTCACGAATAGCATTTCGATGTTCTTTTGTTGGATAACCTTTGTTTTTTTGCCAATTATATTGCGGATATTCTTGATGAATTTTTTCCATATATTCATCTCTATATGTTTTTGCCAATACAGATGCTGCTGCAATACTCATAAATTTAGCATCACCTTTTACAATAGTTTCGTGCGGAATTTCCTTATAAGGTTTAAACTTATTGCCATCAACAATAATAAATGTGGGTTGCGGAGAAAGTTGTTCTATAGCGCGTTGCATACCAGTTATAGAAGCTTGTAAAATATTTATTTCATCTACTTCTTTATGATCTATAAAAGCAACACTAAAGGCTAGAGCGTGTTCTTCGATATAAGGGCGTAATTCACGACGTTTTTTTTCTGAAATTTGCTTGGAGTCATTCAGAAATTCATGATAAAAATTTTCAGGTAAAATAACGGCAGCTGCAACCACAGGTCCAGATAGGCAACCTCTACCAGCTTCATCTGTTCCTGCCTCTAAAATATGTCCGCTATAATTTAATTTCAACATATTACAAATTAACAGTTTTCAAAGAAATTAATCACATTTTTTGTCGTTTAATTATTTTACTTTTGTCATTATGAAGAAATTTTTTATAATCATTATTTTATTAGGGATAAGCACTCAAATATATTCTCAAAAAAGAGAACTTTCTAGAGGCTTAAGTATTGGAAATAGAGGTGGTTTTAATCAGAATAATGATTCTATTTATGAAGGGGAAGTTAACGTAAAACTTAGCGGTAAAACAAAGTATACCGATTATAAGATAATCTCTTTTAAAAATGATACTACAATTGTAGATACTACGTTAACGTTAAAGAAGCATTATAAGTTTAATTTTTTAAGAAAGGATAATTTCGAGTTATTACCGTTTCATAATCAAGGACAAACATTTAATAATTTAGGGTATAATTTTAAAGGTATTTCTCAGTTTCCGGATATTGGTTTTCGAGCAAAACAGTTTAATTACTTCGAAAAAGAAGATGTAGATTATTACCATGTACCAACGCCAACAACCGAAGTTTTATATAGAACAGGATTAGAGCAAGGGCAAGTTTTAGATATTTTATTTACCACAAATTTTTCAAAACGATTTAATGTAGGCTTGTCATACAAAGGTATTCGTTCTTTGGGCGCTTACAGGCGTGCATTAGCAAGTTCTGGTAATTTTAGAATGAGCTTTAAATATGAAACTCCTAAAGGGCAATATGCTATAAAAGGTCAGGCAGTTAATCAAGATTTTTTAAATCAAGAAAATGGAGGTTTAACGGCGACATCCTTAGAAGCTTTTTTAAACGACGATCCAAATTTTAGTAGTAATAGAGGTCGGTTAGATGTGAATTTAAATGATGCCGAAAATACGTTAGAAGGAAAACGTTTGTATTTTGAACATACCTTTAAGTTGTTATCAGCCAAAGATAGCTTGCATGAAAATGATTTTTCGAATTTAAAAATAGGGCATTCTTTTACCAGAGATTCTAAATATTATCGCTTTAATCAGTCAACAGCAACACCTTCTTATTTTGGTGACGCAAATACATCAGGAAGTATAAATGACAAAGCCAGTTATTTACTATACAATAATGAGGTTTTTTTAGATTTTAATTCTAAATATATATTGGGGAAGTTTCGCGTAAAAACAGGATATACCTCGTATAGTTACGGTTATGAAAATCTACAGAATAATTTAGTAGGAATTACTAAGAATAAATTAGTAGGAAAAGCTGTTTCTTTCGGAGCAAATTGGAACGGGAAAATAAAAAACTTCTATATAAATGCATCTGGTAATTTAACGCCAGGTAGCGCAAGACTTTCTGGAAACGATTTAAAAGCTGAGGCCTTTTATAAAAAAGATAGTTTATTTACGATAAAAGCGCATTTAGAAATAAGTAACAAATTACCAAACTTTAACTTTTTACTACACCAAAGTAGTTATAACGACTATAATTGGGAAAACGATTTTGCATCTGTAGGAACAAGAACATTAGGCGGTGTGTTTGAATCTAAATGGGGAAATGCCTCTTTAGATATTACAAATATTGATAATTATACTTATTTTGATGAAACAAGTTCTCCTACACAATTTTCGGGGAGTGTTAATTACTTAAAAGCAAAAGTGTCAAAAGAATTTACTTTCGGAAAATTTGCTTTGGATAACACAGTAATGTATCAAAAAGTAGCAAATGGTAATGACGTGTTTAGAGTGCCAGAAATTGTAACAAGAAACACCTTGTACTATTCTGATAGTTGGTTTAAAGGAGACCCTTTATATGTGCAAATAGGAACCACGTTAAATTATTTTTCAGAATACAAAGCCAATGCTTATAATCCGTTATTAGCTGAATTTAGGTTGCAAAACGATACTGAAATTGGGTACCCTACGGTTGATGTGTTTTTTAACGCAAGAGTGCGTAGAACGCGTATTTACTTTAAGGCAGACAATGTGAGTTCTTTTTTCTTAAAAAAGAATTATTTATCGGCGCCAAATAATCCGTATCGTGATTTTGTTATTCGTTTTGGAGTTGTTTGGAACTGGTTTATATAATGAAATAAGAACTATTACTTATGTTGTTTATTTTGATTTTTCTTGTATTCTCATTAACATTCAGTTTTTTGAGCCTTTTTTTTCTGGCAAGATGGAAAGAGTTATTCTCTTTTATTTCATGTAATATCGTAATTCTGATTTTTTACACGTCATTAATTTATTTTAGAGATAGTGATAAAATAGAATTTGGATTTTATTTTAAGATATTATTGTTAATAACGCTCCATTCATTTTTGATTTTTCTTTTCGCTATATATAAATATCATACAATATCTAAAAAATGAAAAATCAATTAAAAAATAATTGGAAACTATTTTTAATAGCTAGTTTAACCTTAGGGTTGGCTCCTTTTAATCCGCCACATATTGTTGGTAAACTAAAGTGGATTATAGGGGGAAATGCTTTTTCAGGTGAACAAGCAATGCAATTTAAAGATTGGTTTGATGTTTTATTACACGGATTACCTTGGTTGCTTTTAGCAGTATCTATGCTGTTAAATCTTTCTGCATTATTGGTAAAAACCGATTCGGAATAGAACTCTCCTTTTTATCAGTTATTACAAATCCTTGACTTTCGTAGAAATCCACCGCATTTGGGTCGGCCAATAAAGTTAGCTTGTTGGCGTGAAGTTTATTTGCCTTTTCAAAAGCATGCAATAATAGTTTTTTACCAATTCCTTTTCCAATAAATTCAGGAAGAACAAATAACATTTCTAGTTCAATTTTATTTTCTATGGGTTGATTTAAAATATAAAAACCTGCGATTTTATCCTTTTGAAGGAATTTATATACAAATACATCTTCAATCATTTTAGATGTAACAGTTAAATCATTTCACCAACTTTCTAGTAATTCGTTAGAATAACCCCAATGTGCTTTAGAGGTTAAAGCAATATTTGTTAGTAAATTCGAGTCTTTTATGGTGGCTTTCTGTATCATATAAAAAAGATTTCGTCACTCTGAACAAAGTGACGGAATCTATAAAATATAGTTTTTTGATTGTAAGATTATTTCGGAATAAAAATTCTTCGTAATAACGTGTTTATTTTTTAGCGATTTGTCTGATTTTAATTCTAAAAGCAGCAAATAACAATGTCATAAACGGACTTAAGTAATTAAATATGGCATATAAAGCGTATTCACCAACACCAACACCTAAAACACCAGCTTGGTAAGCACCACAGGTGTTCCAAGGAATTAATACCGAAGTTACGGTTCCAGAATCTTCTAAAGTTCTACTTAAATTCTCTGGCGCTAAACCTTTGTCTTCATAAGCTTGTTTAAACATTTTACCAGGAATTACCAATGCTAAATATTGATCTGAAGCAATAATATTTAATCCTAAACAGCTAATAACGGTACTTGCAAATAATCCGAATACAGAAGTTGCAACCGCTAATAATTCTTTTGTAAGTTTAGCTAAGGCACCAATAGCATCCATAACACCTCCAAAAACCATCGCACATATAATCAATAAGATGGTCCAAAGCATTCCTTCGATTCCTTTTGAAGAGAATAATTTTTTCAGTCTTTTTACAGTAATTAACTTGTCTAAACTATCAACTTTCGCGTTTAATTTATCTGAATTTATAACTTCTCCAGGGAAGTAAGCTGCCAATGTTTCTTTAGAAAAAACACCTTTTAAATCATCACCTGAAAATAGGTTCCCTAATTTTTCATCTTCTGTGATTCGTTCAATATCATCTTTCGATAAGTTTGCTAAATATATTGAGTCATCAATAGGTATTTCAGTTTTAGTAACAATAGAAGTGAAAACGGCTTTTGTATTAGAATCACTCAATGTATTCACTACTTTTGATTGAAAAACTAATGCAAAGATCCCCGCTAAAATTACACCAGTACCTAAAGCAATTAATGGTTTAGTCTTAAAAAGAATTAATCCAATAACAATTAAAGGGACAATGAATAAAAGAGGTGTGATGTTAAAATAACTCTTTATAGTATTTAACATAAATTCGGTGTCAGCACTACCGGTAGTATCAACTGTAGCACTTAAAATAGCAAAAACAATAAGTGTAATTATAATCGTTGGCACTGTGGTATATGTCATATATTTTATATGTGTAAATAAATCGGTACCAGCCATTGCAGGGGCTAAGTTTGTAGTGTCAGAAAGAGGCGACATTTTATCACCAAAATAAGCGCCAGAAATTACAGCACCAGCAATCATTCCTGTCGGAATTCCTAATGCACTACCAATTCCTACCAACGCAATACCTACCGTTGCTGAGGTGGTCCAAGAACTTCCTGTGGCTACCGATATAATTGCTGCAATTATTACCGATGCAGGTAAAAATATTTCAGGACTCAATACCTGTAATCCGTAATAAACCATGGCAGGTATAATTCCACTTACCAACCAAGTTCCTGCTAAAGCTCCAACTAAAAATAAAATCATAATGGGTACAAAAACACTTTTCCAGTTTTCTAAAACTTCAGAAACCATTTTTTTAAGTGATACTTTATTGTAAAACCCAACACCAGCGGCAGCCAAACCTCCAATTAATAATATATATTGATTAGAATAATCTCCTAACCAAGCACCGTCTGCATAAAAAATATTATACGCCAATAAGCTCATTAAAATAATTACAGGAATTAAAGCTTCCCAAATATTTAGTTCTTTATTGGTGATGATTTTTTGATTTTCTATATTAATTTCAGATAAGTTTTTATCGTCTTGCATTGTCTCTTATTTTTCGGTTTGTAATGTTACGATTTTGTATAGAATTATACAAGTAGAATTCGTTTACTACATTTGCTTTTATGGATTCATTAACGCAAATTGTTTTAGGTGCTGCTTGTGGCGAATTAGTGCTTGGTAAAAAGATTGGAAATAAAGCATTATTGTTTGGCGCAATAGGTGGTACAATACCCGATTTAGATGTTTTTATTGGTGGGTGGTTGTATGGTAATGAAATAGATGCTATGGCTTTTCACCGTGGATTTATGCATTCCGTTTTATTTGCGGTTTTTGGGTCTTTTCTCTTCGGATGGATAACTTTTAAACTATATAATAAAGGTAAACGTAGCGATACAACGACATTGAAAAATTGGATTTGGCTTTATTTTTTAGCGATTTTTACGCATCCTATATTAGATAGTTTTACCCCTTACGGTACACAATTGTTTTTACCTTTTTCAGATTATAGAGTTGCTTTTAATAATATTTCGGTGGTAGATCCTTTATATACATTACCGTTTTTAATATGTTTAGTTGTTGCGATGTTTTATAATCGAAAAAGAACAAGAAGAGCAGCTTGGGTGAAAACAGGTATTTATATTAGTTCGGCTTATATGTTATTTACTTTGGTAAATAAGATTTATATAGATAGGGTGTTTAAAAAATCATTTGATGAAGCAGGTATTTCTTATAGCAGATTTTCTACACAACCAACAATATTTAATAATGTTTTATGGTACGGAGTAGCAGAAACAGAGAAGAATTATAAAATAGGATTCTATTCTTTATTGGACACCAAAGCAACAGTAGACACAATACTTACGATTCCTAAAAACAGAAAACTGTTAGATGTAAATCATCCTGATATAAAAACCCTAACTTGGTTTAGTAATGGTTATTACAATTTAGTGCCAATAGATTCGTCAGAAAATGTACAATATTTAGATTTGCGCTATCCGTTATTAAATCCTAAAGACTTTACAACATCAGTATTTAAGTTTGAATTAAAAAAAGATGGAAATCGCTGGGATATGGTTCCGTTTTCAGGAAATCCACCTTCTAAAAAAGACTTAAACGAGTTTTTAAAACGATTTAAGGGAATTTAAAGCGCGCTAAAAATGTCTAACAATATTGGTTTCAATCCGCTAAAGAAAAACTCTACAGCAATAACCATAACAATTAATCCCATTAAACGCATCATTACATTAATACCTGTTTGACCAAGTATTTTAATGATTTTAGAAGAACTGTATAGTATAAAATAGGTTAGTAAAATAACAGTAAAAGCAGCGAAGATTAACGCTATTTTCATTTCAAAAGTATGAGCATCTTCCATCATAACAATTGCATTTGTTAATGCCCCAGGACCACAAATCATTGGTATAGCAAGCGGTGTTACAGAGATATCATCTACATAGGTTTTTATTTCAGACTCTTTTAGTTTTACTTTTCCTAAACGAGCTTGTAGCATATCCATTCCCATTAAAAAGAAAATTGCACCACCAACAACTCTAAAACTATTTACAGAAATACCAAAAAAGTTAAATAAAACCTGACCCGAAAAGGCAAAAATCACAATTGTTATAAAACTAACAACAGCTGCTTTTTGAGCAGTTTTTGTTCTATGGCTCTGATCTAAATCAGCAGTCATAGTCATAAAAATAGGCATGGTGCCAAAAGGATTTATCAACGTAAAAAAAGACGTAAATGATAAGATACCAAAAGCGATTACTTCATTCATAATTAAAAATAGTGTGTAAATTTTCTTTAGGTTATGAGCTTTGTCTTATTGAAATTCATAACATGTTATTTAAATTGCAAAACACTCGTTTTTTTGTTTTTAAAAAAAGATAAAAATTCAATTATAGATTATTTTACTATAAAATAGGATTATATTAGTTTTTAAAATTAAATTTTTAACTTTATTATTTAAAATACCAATATAATATTCAGATGAAACTAGACGAAATAGATAAGAAACTTTTAGTATTACTTCAAAAAGATAGCAAGCAGACAACAAAACAGCTGTCTCTGTTCTTGGGTTTGTCGGTTACGGCTATTTATGAGCGTATAAAAAAGCTAGAAAGAGAAGGTGTAATAACACAATACGTAGCAATAGTAGATAAAGAAAAAATTGAGAAATCGTTTTTAGCATTCTGTCACTTAAAATTAGAGAAGCATGCGAAAGAAAATATTGTTGTTTTTGAAAAAGAAATCACGAAGTTAGAAGAAGTAACAGAGTGTTTTCATGTGAGTGGTAATTACGATTATATTTTAAAAATATATGTAAAAGATATGAATGAATATCGTGATTTTATGGTTAATAAATTAACCGCATTAAAACATATAGAAAGCACTTACAGTACTTTTGCTATTGGTAAAGTTAAAAGCTTTAAAGCAATAATTTTATAAAATATTTTGTTCGTTTTTGTAAAAAGTATCAGCTTGAAGCTTCAATAAATTACTAGCCATTTTTTGCTTGTAATTATATAATTCCTCCTCGGTTTTTAAATCGGAATATACTTTATTGTTGATATCAATATCAGTTTGTAAAATAGCTTCTCGTTGCTGTACTTGTTGTTGAATCCACGTTTTTATAATTGATTCCTGATTTTCTAGTTTAAAATCATATTCTCCTTTAGAGCTGATGAGTTTCGAGAAAATAGGCGCAGTTTCAATGGCTAAAAACAATAAGAAAATAAAGAATGAAGGTAGCCAAGGAAGTTTATTTAAGGCTTCAATACGCGCCATTAATCCGTCGAAATTAGAAATTATGGGTTGTGTTTTCGTTTCCGCTAATTTCTGATTTTCTTGTAAGTTAACGATCGCTAGCTCTTTCGCTTTAATTTTATTGTTGTTTTGCTCTTTTAGTAGTTGTAATTCAGCTAAAGCAGCATCGTGTTTGGCTCTTTTTTCTTTATACACAGGGCCTTTTCCTAAGCGTTTGGTTCCTTTTGTACCTTCAGCTTCTGCAATATAAGTTTCATACAAAGCGTCTGTTTCGTTTGTTTTTGTAAGAACTTCATTTTTTAAAACATCAATTTCAGAACTGATATCTTTTATTTCGGGTGTAAATTGTTGTGCAATTTGAGATTTATTAGCTAATGTCATTTTGTTTTTCTCGGTAAGCAAAACTTGATTTATTTCTTTTTCGAAAATCTTTAATTCTAATGGTTTTGAAATTACCACAGCAATAATAAATGCTAAAAGCAAACGCGGAATTACCTGTATTATTTCTTGACGTTTAGAACCTTTTTTTTTGATGGTTGAAACAATAAAGCGATCTAAATTAAAAATTAATAATCCCCAAACAAAGCCAAAAAAGATAGCTGAGTATAGGTTATCGAAAATAGTAAATAGAGCATAGCTACAAGCAATCGTTGCCATTAAGGCCGTAAAAAATACAGTTGCACCAATACCTACGTATTTGTTTTGCTCTCCGTTTGCACAATCTTTAATTAACTTTAAATCTACTCCCGAACAAATAAGAAAAAACTGTTTTAACATAAAAATAAGTGTATACTATAAGAACGATACTTTTAAATAAATGTTACAAAAAAAGCCTCAATTAAGAGGCTTTTAACATAAAATAAGATAGTTTCCTTAGTTTTTAGACGTTATGTAAATCGATCTTGAACCATCTTTGTTTTTTATGACATTCATTTGGTCAATTTGTTTTGGATCAAGTTTATTTAATTCTGTTTTACTGATTACTTTTTTATCTAAATAATAGGTTACATCTTTATTGGCTGTATCGTATTTTAATTCAGAGATTTCTTTATTACTTAAGTTTTTTATTTTATCAATATTAACTGTTTGTTTTAACTCTTTCCCTTTATTGTCAACTTGTTTTCCCCAACGATTAAAGTATAAAGTTTCTCCTTCTTTTTTTATATAATATATGGTTTGGTTGTTAACCTTTACCCAACCTTTATTCTTATTGTCTTTACTTGTAAACAATATTGTTTTTTTTGTATCATTATTTTGAGTTGATACATTTAATCCTTTCTTATTCTTTACTAATTTAAGGACTTCTTTATGAGAAACCTTCTTGCCATCAAAATAAAAAGTTGCGTTTGGATGTTTAAATACTAATTCTTTTGCACTAACTGGTGGAGGTGGAGGAGGAATGTTTGAAACCTCACCTTTCTTTACCATTGAGGCAGGCGGGGGTGGAATATTAGATTTTTCACCTTTTTTAACGATTTTTGCGGTTGACGGTTTTGGTGGCGGAGGTGGAATGTTTCCTGTTCTTACTTTCCATGCATTATAGGCTTTTTTTGCTTTTAAAATTTCTTCTTTACTCGCGTTAGGAATAGGAGGCGGAGGTGGAAGTAATAATTTATCTTCCGTTGTTAATTCATTTTTTAATTTATAAAAAACTTTATTGTTTTTCTTTAACCTAATATAAGGATGTTGAGGAAAAGCTGGCCTTTTAACTTTCTTTTTATCTAAACTTGAAAGTTTAAAATACTTACCACTTAGTTCAGAAAATAAATTCTTTATTTCACTTTGCCTTTTTTCTGAGCTTTTTATAAAATGAGGTTTTAGATTTCTTATTATTTCATATGTTTTATATAGTTCAAGGTAATCCTCAAGTTTATCTTCCCATATTTCTATAACATCACCATTAGATAGCTTTTGGGTTAAAGTATCTTGTTGTATAATATTTAGTTTTAAAGAGTTAATGCCTTTAAGCTTTTTATTAGCATCTTCTATCGAAGGATAAGGTGGTGTAAAATTTATATTAGTAGTTCGTTTTGTTATTATTTCAGAATCTAAATAATCATTGTTTTTTGTTTTTGCTTCAACTCTTTCAGCAAACAAGAATAAAAATCCTAGCATAACTGGTAGTACAGCCAGTTTTTTTAATAAGATTTTGGTTGGTGAACTTTGTTTTGTCATCATTAGTAATCTTTTTTTAGTTAATAAATAATTCAAATTACTGGCCAAGTAATAATCGTTGTTCCAAGCTGTTTTTTGCAATAATAAATGTTGATACTCAGAAATATTTTTATGATTAGAAATCACTTTTGTGTCTGCTAAAAACTCATGATTTAATTGTATTGTTTTTTTTAAGAAGTAAAAAATAGGGTTAAACCAAAAAACGATTTTTAAAACCTCAATAAGCAACACATCAAAAGTGTGTTTTTGTGTAGCATGCGTAAGTTCGTGCGTGAATAATTCTTCTTCAATTTTCTGCGAATTATATGCTGCTTTATTGATGAAAATGTAATTCCAAAATGTATGCGGACTTATTTCATCATCAACTAAAACTAACGTTGCTTTTTGATGCTTTGTCGTTGTGTTTTTTCTTGTTTTCTGATAAATAGCAACTACATTTTTTATAAACCGAATTAATAAAATTATCGATATAAAAATTGAGAAGTATATGAAGTAATTAAAATAATTAACAGGTGTTTCAATGACTGCTGCGGTTTCAAAAACAATAGGTTCTTGTGTTGTTAGTTGCGCAGTTTCTATAATTTGTAAAGGAGCAACTTTTGTGTAAATTATAAATAACGGCGCTAAAAATGAAAATAACACACTGCCTAACAAATAAAAACGATTGAATTTGTGCATTTTTTCTTGCTCTAATACCAAATGATAAAAAAGTAGTAGTAGCGTTAAGCAAATTCCAGATTTTATGAAATAACTAATCATTATTGTTGTTTTTTAATTTGACTATCGATAATTTTTTTTAGGCTTTCTAACTCAGAAACAGACAAATCAGTTTCTTTGGTAAAGAAAGAAGCAAACTGACTAGCAGAATCATTAAAGAAATTTTTTATCAATCCGTTTACGTGCTTCGAGAAATAATCGGTTTTTTTAACTAACGGATAATATTCTCTAGACTTTCCGAATAAATTATATGCAATAAAACCCTTGTCGTTCATCCTTTTTAATAAAGTTGCTACCGTTGTTGTTGCTGGCTTAGGTTCTGGAAACTCTGCTAATAAATCTTTCATAAAAGCCTTTTCTAGCTTCCATAATAATTGCATTACTTGTTCTTCGGTTTTTGATAATTGCATGGTAATTTGTTTTATTGCTCTACAAACATAGAGTAAATATTTTAATTCTACAAACGTAGAGTTTAAATATTTACATTGATATTGAATTTAAAGTTGATAGCTCTGTTTGCGTTAAGGATTGAATCGGCATCCTTTTTTACAGATTTTATAAGTGAGTAACGGGTTTGGGGTAAGCAGAAAATTTAATAAAAATGTAGTAGGGTTGAAGTCTTGGTAAAAAAGATATAGAGAAAAGCCTGCCGTAATTATTCTTAAAATAATTACGGAACGCCCAACTTTTCGATACAATTTTATTTCATACTTCAATAAAATCACTCGAAATGACAAGCATAAAAAAATCCGCTCATTGCTGAACGGATTTTATTTATGATGATAATGTCTGTTCGAGCGCAGTCGAGAACTTTTAAAACTTTACAACTGCACTCAAAGTGATATTTATTTAGATAACTCTGTAAAATATTTATAAAAATGAGGAATTGTTTCAATTCCTTTAAGGTAATTCCATACTCCAAAATGCTCGTTTGGTGAATGGATTGCATCCGAATCTAATCCGAATCCCATTAAAATAGTTTTACTTTTTAATTCTTGCTCAAATAAAGCTACGATTGGAATACTTCCTCCGCTACGTTGTGGAATAGGTGTTTTTCCGAAAGTTTCGGTATACGCTTTGCTAGCTGCTTGATAAGCAATATTATCAATTGGTGTAACATAACCTTGCCCACCATGATGTGGCGTAACTTTTACGCTTACAGATTTTGGAGCAATACTTTCGAAATGATTTTTAAACAATTCGGTAATCGCTCTCCATTCTTGCCCTGGCACTAAACGCATTGATATTTTAGCGTAGGCTTTACTAGCAATAACTGTTTTTGCACCTTCACCGGTATAACCACCCCAAATACCGTTTACATCTAAAGTAGGGCGAATAGAGTTGCGTTCGTTAGTGGTATAACCTGCTTCACCATGAACATCTTCAATTTTTAAAGCATCTTTATATTTATCTAAAGAAAAAGGCGCTTTAGCCATTTCATCACGCTCTTCACGAGATAATTCTTCTACATTGTCGTAAAAACCAGGAACCGTAATATGGTTGTTTTCATCATGTAATGAAGCAATCATTTTTGTTAAAATATTGATTGGGTTTGCTACTGCACCACCATATAAACCTGAGTGTAAATCGCGATTAGGACCCGTAACTTCAACTTCTACATAACTTAAACCACGTAAACCTGTAGTAATTGAAGGAATATCGTTCGCAATCATTCCTGTATCAGAAATTAAGATTACATCATTGGCTAATTTTTCTTTGTTTCTTGGCACAAACCAAGCTAAACTTTCAGAACCAACCTCTTCTTCACCTTCAATCATGAATTTTACATTACAAGGTAAGTTTCCTGTACTTGTCATGTATTCCATTGCTTTTACGTGCATGTACATTTGCCCTTTATCATCACAAGCACCACGTGCAAAAATTGCACCTTCAGGGTGAATGTCTGTTTTTTTAATAACAGGCTCAAAAGGAGGCGAAGTCCATAAATCAATAGGATCTGCAGGTTGCACATCGTAATGACCATACACCAAAACGGTTGGTAAATTTGGGTCAATTATTTTTTCACCATAAATAATAGGATATCCGGGAGTTTCGCAAATTTCTACTTTATCACATCCCGCTTTTTCTAAACTGTTTTTAACAACATCAGCAGTGTTTAATACATCTTTGCTAAAGGCAGGATCTGCGCTTACCGAAGGGATTTTTAATAAATCGATAAGCTCGTTTATAAATCTATCTTTATGTTGTGCAATATAATCTTGTACGTTTTTCATGTGTTGTAATTTAATAAGCATCAAAAATAATAAAAATTTTGTGCTTCTCCTTTGTAGTTTCCAAGTATTGTTTATATTTGCAGCCACAATTCAATATGAATGCGGGCGTGGTGGAATTGGTAGACACGCTAGACTTAGGATCTAGTGCCGCAAGGTGTGGGAGTTCGAGTCTCCCTGCCCGTACAAACTTAAAAGCTTCTCATTTACGAGAAGCTTTTTGTTGTTAAAAAAGTTATATTCAATTACCTAAAACTCCAGTTTTTATAATTACTAGAAGCTTCTAGCTTTGTTTCAATAGCATCCGGCAGTTCAGGAAAAAAATCGATGCCAGTTTTTTCTTCTAAGGCATCAATAGAAACTACAAAATCATATAAAGGTTTTTTACTTTCTTTATGAGGAAGTGAAAAAGCAATCGCCTTTATTTCTGGCTGCGAATAATCTAAGAGTATTTTATAAAATTCGGTAGGAACACTTACTTTATTTTTTCCAATAGTTTTTAAACCCGGTTTTAAAATACCACCGGTTATAACGTATAAATGTTGATTCTTTTTTGCCCAATACCGTGTTTTTTGTTCTAATCTGTTCCAAATACCAGCATTAAAATCGTGTTTTTGTGGTGTAATATTAGAGGTGTAAAAAGTTTCGTCATGCGCTGCTTTAGAATAGCGTCTATCCGCAGCAGGACATAAGTGCCCTTTATCATACCCAGATTTTTTATAACTCCTCCAATTGGCAGATTTTGTCTTTACTTTCGGGTCGTTAATAAAATAAGGACGCTTAAAATCATTATAAACAATATCGTTTTTACTTAAAGAATACGCAACCCATTCTGCTTGTTCGTGTTCTTCATGATAAGATAACTGATATCCATCGTGTTTTATAATAGCACCTGTAGTTGAGCTTGGTAAATAATTAAAATCATTTACATCTTCAATTACTATATCCGCAGGAAAATCAATAGTATTTTCTTGAGGTTTTAAATAATAAGCAACAATTAAAACGATAATAGCAACTACTAATTTTATTTTTTTAGAAGTACGCATTAACTTTTTAGCAGAATCTCTTTAAAGTCATCCGTTTTTTCTACTTGATCAAATATTGTTTGAAATTTTGTTGGAGGCACCGATAGTTTTCTTTTTACCAAATCTAACCAAGCTCCGTACACAGTAATTACTGCCGATAATTTCCCAGCTTCATTAAAAACTTCATGTTGTATTTTCCAACGTTCTCCTTTACTCGATAACCCAATCACTTTAAGATTCACAGAAATATCGGTTCCCATATGAACTTCACGTAAAAATTTGGTGTTCTCCTCAAATAAAATCGGACCTGTTTTTTCTTTTGTAAAATCTTGTATTGTAATATCATGTTCTTTAAAAAAACGCAATCTTACCTCTGCAGCATAATCGTTGTATGCCGTGTGTCGCATATGTATATTGGCATCGAAATCTGACCATCTTGTTTTAAAATCTACACTAAAACTCATTTTTGTATTTTTTTTTGAAAAGCGAAGATACAAACTTTCATTCTTTGGGCGTTACCACAAGGGTCGGGCTTTTCGCACTCGCTTTATGTTCGTACCTCACAAAAGAGCTCAAACAAACGCTACAATCCCTAACGCAAGTGCAGTTATTAACTTTTAGGTAAGTATTAAAATTAAGATTTTACATCTAAGGCATCACGCAGCGTGTTTCCTATCAGCATAAAAGCCATTACTAAACTCATAATTGCCAACCCCGGAATTAACGCTAAAAATGGTTTTCCTAAAATAATATAGTTATAATGATTTTTAATCATTGCACCCCAAGACGGAGTAGGAGGTTGTGCACCGATTCCTAAAAAACTCAAGCCACTTTCTATTAAAATAGCCGCAGCAAAATTAGCCGCAGATATTACAATTATAGGTGCTAAAATATTTGGTAATATATGTTTAAAAATAATTCTGAAATTAGAAAAACCTAAGGCTTTTGCAGCTTCAACATATTGTTGTTGTTTAGTGGTTATTACTTGACCGCGTACCACACGAGCAACTTCTACCCACATTGTTAAACCAACGGCAATAAACACTTGCCAAAACCCTTTTCCTAATGCTAAAGTGATGGCGATTACTAATAATAACGTAGGTATGGACCATGTGATATTAATAATCCACATAATAAAACTATCAATCTTTCCACCAAAATAACCTGCGATTGCTCCAACCGGAATTCCGATTAACAGCGAAATAAACACAGCTATAAATCCTATGAAAAAAGAAATTCTTGCTCCTATTACTAACCTGCTTAATAAATCGCGTCCATATTTATCGGTACCAAACCAAAAGGTTCTTTGCTGAATATATGTTGTAGGTTCATTCTCGAATAAAGATAACGGATAGGTTTTAGCTAAACCGTCCGAATATTTTAAAACCTCTAATTTATTGTCTGATAGGGTGTATGATTTTATAGGTATTTCGGTAGGTGAATGCTTCTTTCCATCCATAAAAACTGAAAACCAAGATTGCTGCTCTTTCGATTTAGAAGGAATACTCAACATCAACACTGAAAAACCTGGAGGTTTAGAGTGAACTTCTAAATGCATTTGGTTTGCAGAATTACTATTATCTGGCGCAATCACGTAACAAAAAACAGCTGTTAATCCGCAAAAAACAATAAACAAAAAGCTAAAAACACCAATTTTACTTTGCTTAAATTTTTTGATAGCTAATTGCCATAAAGAGTTGCTTTGGTTATTTTTCACGTACAGTATTTTCTTTTTTAGTAACCGAAAGATTTGTTAGGTTTTGTATATCAATACTTGATGGATTTTGAAAAATTTCTAAATCGAAATATTTAACAGAAGCTAAAATATGATCAAAAATATTAGCCATAACACGCTCGTAATCTTCCCATACTTTTTCTTTACTAAAAGCATAAATCTCTAAAGGAATTCCGTTAGGCGTTGGTTCTAATTGACGAGACATTAATAGCATATCTTGATTTATTTGTGGATGATTTTGAATGTAATGATCTAAATATACCCTAAAAGAACCAAAATTGGTTAAGTTTCTACCGTTTAGTAAAACAGTTTTGTCAATATTATTTTCGGTGTTGTAATTATTTACTTTGCTACTTGCTTCGTTAATATAATCAGTAATTAAATCAATTTTTTTAAAATTTTCGATATCCGATTCGGTTAAAAAACGAATGCTGTTTATTTTAATTAATATAGCACGTTTAATTCTTCTTCCTCCAGAATTGCTCATCGTTCTCCAGTTTTTAAAAGAATCTGAAGTTAAATAGTAGGTTGGAATACTAGAAATGGTATTGTCAAAATTTCTAATAATAACCGATGTTAAGTTAATTTCTACAACATCACCATCAGCGCCATATTTATCCATAGTAATCCAATCGCCAATTCTAACAGTGTCATTTACGGCAACCTGAATACTGGCAACAAAACCAAGAATAGTGTCTTTAAAAATAAGTAGTAGTACCGCAGAAAATGCTCCTAATGCAGTTAAAAACTTAATAAGAGGTTTTCCTGTTAATACAGAGAAAGATAAGATGATACTTATAAGCCAAAGTGCAATCATAAAAATTTGTACATAACTATCTAAAGGTTTGTCTTTAAAAGCATCCATAGTTCTTAAAAAGTCTTTTATACTATTAAGTACACTTTTTAAAAACCAAACAATAGAAAATATAATAGCAATACTAAGAATGCGCTCGGAAGCCGATAAGACATTAGGAAAGTCTGCTAACAGGTCTTTTATAAAGTTGAAGATTATAATAAGAATAATACTTCTAGAAAGATTTAGAAACACCCTATTTTTAATAAGCATATCATCTAATTGAGTACCTGTTTTATCTGCTATTTTATGAATAGCTTTTCTACCAACATACCTAATTACCCTAAAAAGAATAAAACCTAAAACAAGAAAAACAATAAGGTTTGCTATAAGGTTTAAATAGGTTGCTAATGTTTCAGAAAGCGATAATTGCTCTTTAAAGATGTTATAAAAAAATTTATCAGACATAATTTTATTTAAGAGTCAAAAGTAGGTATTTCTTGGCCAACTTTTAAATTGAATTTTTTTCGAAACCAAAAAACAATAAGATATAAAATGGGAGTATCTAAGGCTGCTATAATAACTTTAAATAAAAACCCACTAATTAGTAAGCTTGTAAAAATATTCCAAGGAAGCACTTTAAAAGAACATAGTAAGAATACAACTGTAAACGTATCTATAAATTGAGAAAGAAAAGTTGAGAAGTTGTTACGCAACCATAAATGTTTTCCGTTGGTTAAGTTTTTCCAATAATGAAAAATTCGAATATCAACAAATTGAGCAAATAAATAAGCAAGCATAGATGCTAAAACAGCTAATGGTGATAAACCAAATACAGTAGAGAAGGTTTTGTCATCAATAGGAGAGCTGTTAATTGCAGGAGCATAATCGGCAATTAAAATAATTAGCATCGAAAAGAACGAGGCAAAAATACCAGCTATTACAACCTGATTGGCCTTCTTTTTTCCGTAAATTTCAGATAAAACATCGGTAATTAAAAAAGTAATAGGATAAGGTAAAATTCCTACAGAAATTTCGAAACGATATAAGTTAAATGTTTCCCAGTAAAAAAATTTCTGAAAAATTAAATTAGAGGTTACCAAAGAAGCAATAAATAATGCTGCTAAAATTAGGTATATAAGTTGAGCCTTGCTTTTTAAATGTTCTGTCATAGAACGAAATTACTAATTAATAATGATTTTAAAATTGTGTATGTTTGCAACTTATATTTTACGATAATTAAAAGACAAAATATTTTTTTATCGATTATATTAAAAAAATAATAACAAATTAGAGAAAAACAGATGAAAGCATATATTTTTCCGGGTCAAGGAGCGCAATTTACGGGAATGGGATTAGATTTATATGAAAAATCTCCATTAGCTCAAGAACTTTTTGAAAAGGCAAACGATATACTAGGTTTTAGTATTACAGATGTAATGTTTGAGGGTACACAAGAGGCATTAAAAGAAACAAAAGTAACCCAACCAGCCATATTTTTACATTCGGTAATTTTAGCAAAGGTACTAGGAGATGATTTTAAGCCAGAAATGGTTGCTGGTCATTCATTAGGAGAGTTATCAGCTCTGGTAGCAAACGGAGTGTTATCTTTTGAAGACGGATTAACATTAGTTTCTAAACGTGCTTTAGCCATGCAAAAAGCGTGTGAAATAAAGCCATCTACTATGGCAGCTGTTTTAGGTTTAGAGGATAAAATAGTTGAAGATACTTGTGCAGAGATTGACGGAGTTGTAGTTGCTGCAAATTATAATTGTCCTGGTCAGTTGGTGATTTCGGGAGAGGTAGAAGCAATAGAAAAAGCTTGTGAGGTTTTAACTGAAAAAGGAGCACGTAGAGCTTTGGTTTTACCTGTTGGAGGCGCATTTCATTCACCAATGATGGAGCCTGCTCGTGAAGAATTAGCAAAAGCAATTGAAGAAACTGTTTTTAGTGAACCAACATGTCCGGTATATCAAAATGTCGTGGCAAAAGCAGTTACAAATCCTGCAGAAATAAAAGAAAATTTAATGGCGCAATTAACGGCTCCAGTAAAATGGACACAGTGTATCCAAGCAATGATTGCTGATGGAGGAACTGAGTTTGTAGAAGTAGGTCCTGGTAAAGTATTACAAGGTTTGATGCGTAAAATAGATAGAAGTGTAGCGGCTAGCGGTGCTAGTATTGAAGCTTAGATAAATTATTTATAAAGTATTAAAAAAGCGAACTCAATTTTGAGTTCGCTTTTTTTATATCTATAATTCAGTATTCTTAATTTTTAAAAGCTGATATATTTTATCTTCTTTAGGAGCTAAAAGAATCATATAAAATAAAAGAATAACTCCAAATAATAAAAAATCAGGTTTTAAAAATAAAATTATAAAACAACCTCCTTCTAATACAGCCCATTTAATAATAGAAGCACTTTGATAAATTGCAAATTTTTCATCATCACTATCACCTTCTTTTATTTTATTTAAAGTATTTTTAAATAAAAAGTTGCTAAGCACATATGCTGCAGCAGGTATAAAAGAATAAATTAATGATGCATTGTCTATTTCTAAATTTAGGATGTTTTTAAAATCACCAATTAAAAAATAAGCTAAAGTCACTCCGGCTATTAACGCGAGGTGAATTATTTTAAGTGTTTTTATTTTTTGATCCATAGCTATTTATCGAACAAAAGCATTAATCTTTTCTGTAATAAAAGCTAATTGCTCTTCATCTAACTCAGTATGCATTGGTAATGAAATTACTTCGTCAATTAACTGATTGGTAACCGTAAAATCATCTTCATTATAACGCTCATCTTTATACGCTTTTTGAGCATGTAAAGGAACAGGATAATAAATTGCATTAGGAATATTATTATCTAATAAATATTGATGTAATTCATCACGTTTTCCATTCGTAATTCTTAAAGTATATTGATGAAAAACATGGCAGTTACAAGTATCGCATATATTATTACCACAAGAACTTGTAGAAGGCGTTATGATATTTGGATTATTAGTAAAGGCATTATTATAATATCTAGCAGCTTTTCTACGAGCATCACAAAAACTATCTAATAAAGGTAGTTTTATTTGTAAAACAGCAGCTTGTAAACTATCTAAACGAGAATTTACACCAACAACATCGTGGTAATAACGTTTATACATTCCGTGGTTTACAATTCCTCTAATAGTATGTGCTAAATCATCATCATTGGTAAAAATTGCACCACCATCACCATAACAACCTAAGTTTTTAGAAGGGAAAAATGATGTTGTTCCTACATTACCAATAGTTCCAGATTTCTTTTTTGTTCCGTCAGAAAAGGTGTAATCTGCACCAATCGCTTGTGCATTATCTTCAATAACAAATAAGTTATGTTCTTTGGCAATTTCCATAACCGCTTCCATATTTGCACACTGTCCGAATAAATGAACAGGAACAATGGCTTTGGTTTTTGGTGTAATAGCCTTTTTTAAAGCTTCTATATTAATGTTAAAAGTATCAGCATTAACATCTACCAAAACCGGCGTTAATTTTAACAACGCAATTACCTCTACAGTAGCAGCAAAAGTAAAATC